>DASWRJ010000107.1:0-6585 GCA_036403255.1 Verrucomicrobiia bacterium | reverse complement strand
CGCGGCTATCAATCGCGGCGCGAATTGGATCGAATGCACGATCTGCTGCGGCGGACTTTTCCGCTCGATGACATCATGCTCTGCCCGCACGAGGAAGCGGATCAATGTCCCTGTCGCAAGCCGCGTCCCGGTCTCCTCATCGAGTCAGCCTTTAAATGGCATCTGAGCCTGGATCATTCCTTTGTCGTCAGTGACAAATGGCAGGACGCCGAAGCCGCGCGCACAGCCGGCTGCACGTCCGTCCAATTAAAATCGCCCTGGAATGGACAGGTGCACCACGATTTCATCCTGGCGGATTTGAATACAATCGCCGAGAAGATATTACGCCTGAAGCAGCAGGTGGAATGCATCTGAAAACTCGGTAATCTGTCAGACAGCAATCAGGGGACTGCGGTTTAGAATTTAATGCCAAGAGCGGAGCGGACTTGCAGGTCGTTGGGGGAAACGCCGGTTGCAGGCTGTTTTTCAAACAAATCAATCACCGTCAACACCAGGGAGAGATAGCTGCCGAGCGCATAGCGCAAGTTGGATTCAAAACGCATCTTGTACTCAGGAAGGTTTTCTACTCGCGGGAAGTATTCAAATTTTTCGTCGAGACTCACTTTCGATGCGATTTGCCAGTTAAAATTTTCGGCAAAGCGATAGAAGAACACGTCCGGGTGCGAATTATCCTGCAGATGCTGCGCTTGATAATCAATCCCCGCCTCGAAATTGAAAACAAAATTGGTGCGCTTGATTAAGTGGTAACCTGCGCCCGGACCAATTTCGAAGCGATAATCCACTTTGCGAATCCGGTCGTAGCCGGCGCTCATAATATTGTAAACATACCAGCGCGGGCCGATGTCGAAATCCATTTTCGATGATCCATCCATGCGCTCAGCCGACGTCTGGCCATCCACTTTGCCGTAGGAGAAATCATAATCGAGTATGTGGCGGAAGCCCGGACGCCCGTAGGTCAGCTTCGCATGGCCATTGTAGTCCTGCTTGTGCTTTTCACTGAAGGCGAGGTTCATCCCCAGCACGATGTCTCCAGCCCAGAATTTGGGGCTGGTCGGTTTCACCCCAACCGCATTGAGCGCCGCCTTCATCGCCGGCGAAACTTTGTTGGTGCTGGCCGAAGCGGCAACCGGCGGGCTGTTGCTCCCGGCTAATGCAGTACCAGGCGCTGCCGCGGCCACGGGAAGCTTTTCACGGCGCGAGATTTGGTCGAGCGGAAGTTTGATCTCCTGCTTCCAGGGCGTGGTGAGGATGAGTTCACGCGCGTCTTCGGATTTTATGACGCCGCTGAGCCGATCGCCGTTGCGGAGGTAAATAGTCCAGGAGTCAGCATTTGCAGCCATGGCCACGCAGGCCAGAACCACAATCAGCGCAAGGCAACGAAGGTACCCCATCGACGCGAAGGTAGTGCGCGCGCTGCTAATTGGCGGCGGTCTGCGGTCGCAGCGGCGGGAAATCATCCGAGCTCGGGCGGCGGATACCGCCGGAAACAATAATTTTGCCATCATCCGTGTTCTTCAAGACGGGCCGGGAAGCAGTGTATTCAAAAGTTTGTCGGGTCGAGATTTCGCCGTTGACACTAATAATGTGGTAGGCAAAGGAGCGCGCGCCGGTTTGAAACAGCACGTGCAGATTGCTTTCGCGATCGATTTGCGCTTCAGGCCGGCCAAAGGAAACCAGCGGCCCGAGCGGCACGACGCGATAGACGTGGTTCTCGGTGACATCCGTGATTCGAGCGTAAAGCATGAGGCGCTTGAGGTAATTGGCCTGCTGCAAGGCGTACTTGCGAACTTCGGGAGCGCCATTCGCTAAAGGCAGGCCGTAATCGGATTCCCAAATTTTGCTACCCCGGACGATGTCGAAACTTTTCGTTTTGCTGATGAATTCCTTGTCCCACCCCTTGACTTTGATAATGGCCGCGACCCGATAGCGGCCAGGTTTGCTTAGGTCGAAGCATGGCATGATGTCGGCCCGCCGGGTGCCAACCATGGCCGAATCCAGCGTGAGTTCGCCAGAGCCGTCAAATTCGCGGAGGCGCTTGACGTGTGTGCCGTCTGTATTCTCGACAGAAAAGGAGAGCCAATCGGCTTCTTTGCCGAGTTGCAGCGCCTGACCGGAGCGATTGGATATTTTCACTTTGAGGGGCAGCGATTCATCGCGCAGGAACTGCTCCTGATCGAGTTCGAGATCGACGGTGATTTGGGCGCGCACGACGAGAGTGCTCAAAAGCACCAAGCCGGCCGCAAAGGAAAAGAGTTTCACACTAGCCATTTTAGAGACGAGCAATGGGCAAGCAAGCCGCAAAATGCGCAAAATTCGCGAAAAGCAAGCGCACAGAGAGCGAGATTTGCGGGCAATGGCGAGATTACCGCGCGCCAAAAGACTTTTTGCACCTTTTCCTGCAAGTGCTAAGAGTATTCGAGTGATTAGCACCCTCGACACAACCGCAGATAACGACATTGCCATTCTCGGCGCACGGGAGCATAACCTCAAGGACCTGAATTTGCGCATTCCCCGAGATAAATTCGTTGTGATTACGGGTGTCAGCGGTTCGGGCAAAAGCACGCTTGCCTTTGATTTGCTGTTTGCCGAGGGGCAACGGCGCTTTTTGGATTCCATGAACACCTACGCGCGCCAGTTCGTCGAGCAGCTTGCGCGCCCGGACGTCGATTTGATTACTGGTCTGCCCCCGACCGTTAGCATCGAGCAGCGGACGACCCGTGGCGGAGGCAAAAGCACTGTCGCGACGGTGACGGAGGTTTACCACTTTTTTCGGCTGCTCTTTGCGCGCCTGGGCACGCCGTACTGCCCGGATTGCCAATTGCCGGTCGAGGCGCAGACGCGCGATGAATTAGCGCGGCGCTTGCAGGCAGAGTTGAAGGCCCGCGGAGATTTGCTGTTGCTTGCTCCGGTGGTGCGCAATCGCAAAGGATTTCACACCGATGTGGCCGAGTGGGCGGCGAAGCATGGCTACGCTGAGATCCGGGCCGACGGTAAAATGCATCGCACGAGCAAACCATTTCGGCTGGACCGATTTCGTGAGCACGATGTCGAGATCGTTGTTGGAGTGCTGGAAAGCAAATCGAGACACGCGCGAAAGGCCGGCAAAAGCCCGCAGCAATTGGTGGATGAAACGTTGAAGCTCGGGCGCGGGACATTGTTCGCTCTGGATAACTCCGGGAAGCTCACGATTCACTCAACCGAGCGGGCCTGCCCAAAGTGCGGACATTCATTTCAACCGCTGGACCCGAAGTTGTTCAGCTATAATTCCTCGCAAGGCTGGTGCCCGAAATGCCGAGGGTTTGGTGAACTATTTTATTTGCCGGATGTGGACCGCGGCGCGCGCGCCGATGCCATCGAGGAGTCGTGGTTCGATTGGCAGGAAGGGAAGCGCGAGATTTGCTCCGAGTGCCATGGGACGCGGCTCAATACCATTGCGCGCGCAGTGCGGCTGGACGTTGAAGGGGTAAAATGGCCCTGGGCGAAGGGCCGCAATTCGGGTGCGCCGACCATCAACACCTTTTCGGAAATGGCTGTGGAGGCGGCTTGCCAGTTGTTTGCCAAGCTCAAGTTGAAAGGGCGCGCTGGGCAGATTGCGCGGGACATCTTGCCAGAGATTTCTGAGCGGCTGAAATTTCTCAACGAGGTGGGGCTCGGTTACCTGCAGCTTGGACGTGGCGTCACCACGCTCTCCGGCGGCGAAGCGCAAAGGATTCGTTTGGCCGCCCAGCTCGGGTCAAATTTGAGCGGCGTCTTGTATGTGCTGGATGAGCCGACCATCGGGTTGCACGCGCGCGATAACGAGTTTCTCTTGCGGGCGCTGCAAACCTTGCAGGCGCGGGGAAATTCACTGGTCGTGGTGGAGCATGACGAAGACACCATGCGCCGGGCCGATTTCATTATCGATTTGGGCCCCGGCGCGGGTGTCCGAGGTGGACAAGTTGTCGCGGCGGGGACGCTCGAGGAATTGCTTGCCCACGAGGACTCGATAACGGGTCAGTGCCTGCGCGCGCATAAGACCTATCCCGCGCGCGGTGAACGGCGCCCGGTGAATTTAGAAAAGCCCACCGGGCATCAACTGCTGACGCTCAAGGGTGCCGCCATTAACAATTTAAAAAACCTCACGGTCAAGATTCCGCTAAACCGGTTTGTGGTAGTCACAGGCGTGAGTGGTTCGGGCAAGAGCACGCTCGTTCGTGAGTGTTTGCTGCCAGCGGTGCAGGTGGCATTGAAAAAGGAAAAGGTTCTGCCATCTGGCGTGGGATCGTTGAGCGGATTTGAGTCTCTGCAGACGGTCTATGAAGTGGATCAATCCCCCATCGGACGCACGCCGCGTTCCACGCCGGCAACCTATGTCGGCTTTTTCGATGAGATTCGCCAGCTCTTCGCGCAAACACCGGAGGCGCGGCTGCGCGGCTATTCGCCGAGCCGATTTTCGTTCAATAGCGTTCAGGGGCGCTGTCCCGAGTGCCAGGGCGCGGGGACGATTAAGCTGGAAATGAATTTTCTCCCGCCGGCCTTTGTGCGCTGTGAAACATGTCATGGCACGCGCTTTAATCGCGAGACACTCGATATTGAATACGGCGGCAAAAGCGTGGCGCAGGTGCTGGATTGCAGCGTGGATGAAGCGCTCGAATTTTTTGCAAGCATCCCGAAAATAAAACGTCCCTTGCAGGCGTTGCGCGACACGGGTCTCGGTTATTTGAAGCTTGGCCAGACCAGTCCCACCTTGAGCGGCGGCGAAGCGCAACGCGTGAAGCTGGTGACGCATCTGCTCTCTGGTTTGAAGGAGCAATTGGGATTATTCGATCCGCGCGAGAAGCGGAATTTATTTATTTTGGAAGAGCCAACCATCGGGCTGCACGCGGCGGACGTGAAGCGGTTGGTCGAAGTCATTCAAAGGCTGGTGGATGCCGGGCATTCTGTCGTAGTAATCGAGCATAACATCGATTTGATTGCCGAAGCCGATTGGGTAATCGATTTGGGACCGGAAGGTGGCGACGCGGGCGGCGAACTGGTCGCGCAAGGCACACCGGAGTTCGTGGCCAGAAACAAATCTTCGCATACGGCACGATTTTTGCGAAAGATTCTGGCCAGCGCATGAGCGAGCCTTACGAAGAAATTCTGGCCGGTGAATCATTATTGCGGCGGCCTCCAGGGTTGAAGCATGAAGTAGTCTGCCAGCGTTTGCACGAGCTTGTGGCCGGATTCCTCGCCTCGATGACAACCGCCCGGCTGCTCGCGCCTCGCTCCGTGGTGCAGCTTGCGCCAGGGACTTTGCTCCGGCCCGATCTGACCTTGGTCACCGTGGCCACCGGAAAGGCCTGGCTGGTCGCAGAGGTCGTGGATAATGTCGATCACACCGCGGACACGGTCATCAAGAAATCCATCTATGAAGATTTGCGCATGCCGCGCCTTTGGATGGTCGATCCGCGCTATGGCAATGTGGAGGTTTACCACGGCACCCAATACGGTCTCTCGCTGAAGGAGATTTTGGCGCATCGCGATTGGCTGACGGAAAAGTTAATTCCGGAATTGAAAATTACCATGGGCGAATTATTTGGGAACTGAGGCTCTGGCAAGCTTTACGATGCGCAGCCGTTTCTGAAGTTGCGCCCAGCGCCAGAACGTTAATCAATATAGCTCTTTTTTCCGCGCACGATTCGGCCCATGAACCAGTGGATGAAAAATCCGCTCCCCATCCAAAGGAAAAAAAGCAGCATGAAGCGCGTCTGCATTTCTCGAGTGGACCAATTCACGGCATTGAAAACTTTTGGTGGGTCAGCATCTTCATTGGTGATGCGTGCGGCGTAATCGAGCAGGTCCGATCGCCCCATGTCGATCACGTGCATGGGAAATTTCTTTTCAACCTGCTCGGCCGTCGCCTGATAATTCTGCCCGGTGGTGCTCCAGAGAAATGGATTCAAAGCCCAGCGCGCGCCCAGGCCAAAAAGCCCCAGCCAGGCCAGCAGGCCATAAAGGAAATGGCGCTTCTTCATCTCACCAGGATTTTACGACCTTCTGAGTGCTTTGCTACTCCGCAGTTGGTAGAATAGGCACTCCCCAGTTGGTGGGGCGCACTCCGCAGTAGGTAGGGCGTGCACTCCGTTGCGCGCCGCTCCCGTCCGAACTCTTCATTTCGCACGCGGAAGCGCGAATTATGGTGTTAAGCACTCAGTCGAGGTGGATTCGGTACCATGCGCCCCGGCTCAATGTCGCAGCCAACCCGCTGAAAGCCACCAATCCACGAATTTTTGCCCGCCAAAAATCCAAATTGTCGCCGCCAGCGCGATATATGGCCCATACGGCAGGCGGCTGGACCATTCTTGTTTTCGCAGGATTATCAGCACAATGCCGACCAGCGCGCCAATGATCGAGCTGACCATCAGCGAGAACAGCGTCGCCTTCCACCCGAGGAACGCCCCGATCGCACCCATGAATTTGACATCGCCAAAACCCATCGCTTCACGCGGCAGCACCATGCGGTCTGCGTAAAGTTCCAGGTGCGGCACTTCTTCGGGATTAAATTCCTCCTCGCCAATCAGCAGGCGCTCGGGGCTTAAGCGCACGCGCACTTCTTTATAACAG
>DASWRJ010000106.1:0-2524 GCA_036403255.1 Verrucomicrobiia bacterium | reverse complement strand
GGATTAAGAAAAGAAGTGAGATTAGGAAACCAGGCCTGACAGATCGAAAGGAGGCGGTTGAGCAGACCAAAGAATAATTCAAAAATTTTGTGGGGTAGGACCATAAACGTCCCACCCCCCAGAGTAAAGTTTGCGCACTATGATAAATCGAATGCTGAATGACATTGCCGTTTTGAACGAAAACCTGATCGCCACTTTCGGGCGCGCCGAACTGGTGAAAGTCCAGGATCGGCTGTGCCTGCGCGGTGGCAGCGCACATGAGCGACTGGAAGCGCTGGAATGGATTTCCCTGTTTTTGCCGGGTGAATTTGCCGAATTGGACAAACAAGCTCCGGACGCGTTTGCCAATTGATATTATTATAGGTGCGTGATGAACCGCTGCTCGTCGCCCGGGCGTGGGAAGATGAGACGCTGTTTACCGTTGGCAACGGTGGCCAAGCCGACCGGAGTGTCGGGGAACAAAGCGAGCAGTTCGTCATCGGACAAACTTTGAACCTGAGCAGCGGGCTGCTGTTTGTGGGAGGTGACCACACGGGCAGGGCGCACACGGTTCTGAATTGAAACTGCAGCAACACCGAGCACCAGCGCGATAACCAGAGCGTGGCCCGCGGCTCGACGCCAGCGACGGTGGCGTAAAATACGGCCAGCGGCGGAAAAGGTTTGTTCACGGCAAACGGCGCGCTCTTGATCGCGCAATGCTATAAGTAATTTTTCTTTTTCAGCGTTCATGGGAAAGCCGGGTATTTAGATAAGTGCGCAACGCCGCGCGGGCGCGGTCGAGCCGTGAGGAAACGGCTTTGGGCGTAGTCTGCAGGCGCTGGGCAATATCTTTGTGGCTTGCGTGATCGAAGTAAAACCATTCCAGCAAATTGCGTTGTTCCAAATCCAGTGCCAGCAATGCCTCATCCAGCATTCGCTCGATGAGCGAGTCCGCTTCCTCAGGGCCGGACACATCGGGAATCTCGGCTGATGAAAAGATGGCGGACTCCTTTTGGCGCTGCCGCCACGCCTTTGCGAGGTGCTGCCGGGCGACGCGGGCCAGCCAATTCCAAACATGCGCTTCGCCATCCGCCTGGCGCAATTTGGCGGCAGCCGTCACGAACACCGACTGGACGATCTCAGACGCGAGCGCCTCATCACCGCGGCCCAACACCAGCGCGAATCGAAAGAGCCGTTCCTGATATCGATCATACAATTGCCGGAAAGCCTCTTCCGCCCCGCGCCGCAGCGCAGCCACCAGAAGGCGGACCTCGGCGTCTGCGCTTTCAGGTGGCGTTTGCAATTCGAGTGCCCTGGCGTTGGCTCGCGCGTGAGCGAGCAGCGAAAGAGGAATGGAATCAGCAGGCAGCGTCATTAATTCATGGCGGCGTCGTTATTGGTCTTTCGGATCGCCTTTCTCATCCGCCGGCCGTTTTCGGACGATATTGCGACGGCGATCAAGATTGCTCTTAGATCTTAAGGCTTGCAGCGTGTCTTGCACGAATGAAATCTGCTCGGGGGTGCCATTGACGATGAGCAATTGGGCTTCCTTGTGGAATTTGAGAAAGTTTTTGGGGTGAGCGGTGCCATGGCTCATCTCGTAAACCTCCGTAAGCGTCTTCACAAGTGAATCCATTGTCATCGTATTGCCCGCGGAATCGTCCAGCATATCGCCCACGAAATAAATCAGGCGCTTCATTGGGGTGCGCTGTTCCGGCGGCACAAACTCGGCGGGGATAAGATGCGGGACGATGTGCAGCACGGCAATCGGGCGGCGGCCATTCATGGTGAGTTCCCAGCGCACGGGCGCATTTTCCGTTTCGAACAGGATGTTCATCGCATTAAAAATTTCACTGGCGGTGACATCTTTCAACCGCAGCTTCACTGGGACTGAGCCCGGCTCAAAATGATTATCCTGGCCAGACGGATTTTGCCAGCCAGGAGGAATGACAATGTCAAACGCGCCTTTAAATTCATTGCGCAACAAGTTGGCAATCTCGGAGACGGGCAGCCCGTCATAATAAACGTCTGGTAAAACTTTGGTCGGCTCTGGCCAACTCGGATCTTTCCACGGTGGCCGCTCGGGCAAGCCGGTATTCGGATCCATTCCGTTATTTGCGAGTCCCGCGAGGGGATCAACATTTTGGCGAGGTCCACGCGGTGGCTGAGGCCCCCGGGGCGGCCGGGCAGGCGCACCAGGACCCGGCGCGATCTGAGCATCAGGAGAGGTTACCGACGGCGGACCATCAGCTGCTCGTAAAGTGGAAATCGGGATGATTAAGAGAATCAGCCAAGCTGCTGCTTTTGTTGCTAGCGAGTAACGCGAGATATTTTTCATTTTATGAATCATTAACCTGTTCACCCTGCATTAGCCGGAAACTTTGAAAATGCCTCGAAAAATTATTGGTCAAATAATCGGAGAGGAATGTCTTCGCAAAAGACCTGCGCTTTGGCGTTCGGAAAAGCAACGGCAACCTCAGCCAATTCCAGCTTGCCAAGATTTTTGCTGGCAGTAGTCTAGCAGCACTCGGAAGTCATTCGCACC
>DASWRJ010000105.1:0-7598 GCA_036403255.1 Verrucomicrobiia bacterium | reverse complement strand
CGGGATCAACGGCGCTAATGGTGACCCGGACGGCGATGGGTTCACGAACTTGCAGGAATATCAGGCCGGCACTGATCCGCATGATGCCAGCAGCAATCTCCGACTTGTCATCGTAAATCTCAATCCCGGGGTCAAGCTGAGTTTTACCGCGCAGCCCAATCTGTCCTATACAGTTGAATACACTGATGCGCTTGGGACGAGTTGGACGCGGCTGATTGATTTCAGTCCCTCTGCGTCACAGACTGCTTGGGAGGTGACTGATTCTTCTGGCCCAGCCCATCGGTTCTATCGTGTGCGCACGCCGAAGCTGCCGTAAATTCGGCCGGAGTGGCTCGAATTAATTTAACAAGCCGAAGCGCTCGACGAGTGAAATAGACTCGTCGGGCGCGCGGTGCTGGATGACTTCCCAACCGCGCGCGCGGCCAGCCTCTGCGTTATCGAGGCGGTCATCCAAATAAAGAATCTGCTTCCCGCGCCGGCCGGTCAGTTTTTCCACGGCTTCATAAATTGGCGCCTGCGGTTTCATGCTCCCTTGCTCGAAGGAGAACACGTAACCATCAAAATAATGGATGAACGGATAATTCCGGCGGATATGGGCCAAAGCCAGATCATTCGTGTTTGAAAAAATAAAAACCGGCACGCCAGCTTCGCGCAGACGGCCATGCAAATGGATCATTTCTGGAATGGGCGCAAAGATGTCACTGAACGCGGTGCTGAATTCGTTGAAGGGCGCGTTGTAACCGGTCTCCTCACAAATTGCTCTATAGAATTCTTCCTTGTTGATCTGCCCCGTTTCGTAGCGGAAGAGCAGGGGAGAATGGTCAATTAACGTTTGCACCGCTTCAGCCGTCACTTTGCTTGCGGCTGCAATCCGGCGCGCGGCGAGGCCAAAATTGAAATCCACCAGGACTTTACCTAAATCAAATACGACGATTTCCGGCAACATACGGCAAGCTCAAAGCAATTGAAGCGCCAAAATCGGCAAATTCCACCACTTCATTGGAAGTCACGGCGTCCTTCCAGGGCGCGGCTCAAGGTCAATTCATCGGCAAATTCCAGCCCGCTGCCCACCGGCAAACCGTAAGCGATTCGCGTCACGCGAACGCCCCGCGCGGCCAGACGCTTGGCCAGGTACGAACTCGTGGCGTCGCCTTCCACATCAGTCGACAGAGCGAGCACAATTTCTTTAATCGGTTCTTTGGTCAATCGGCTTTCCAGCGAGCTTATGTTCAGGTCTTCGGGATCAACGCCATTGAGGGGAGAAATCTTCCCGCCGAGCACATGATATTTGCCAGAGAAGCTGCCCGCTTTTTCAATGCTGATAATGTCCACCGGCCGTTCCACGACGCAGACCAGCGATGATTCCCGCCGAGGATTCGAACAAATGCCACAAGGACTTTTCTCGGTCAGTGAGCCGCAAATTTCGCACGAGCGCACGCGCTCACGCGCCTCAATCAGTGCCTGCGCGAATTGCCGGACCGCACCTGGGTCTGCCTGTACGAGGTGCAAGGCAATGCGCTCGGCGGATCGTGGCCCGATGCCAGGGAGCTTGTTCAATGCTGCCAGCAATTCGAGGACGGGTTCAGGCAATAAGGCCACAAAGGGGACGGCAGGGATTAACCGAGTCCGGGGATGCTCAGTCCGGAAGTGATCTTGCCCATTTCACTGTTGGATATTTCCTTGGCTTGCGTGAGCGCCTGGTTTGTGGCAGCCAGAATCATATCTTCTAGCAACTGCGCATCCGCAGGGTTGAGCGCTTGAGGATCGATTTTAATCGATGCTATTGTGCCATCGCATTTCGCGGTTACTTTAACCGCGCCGCCGCCGCTGGTCGCTTCCACTGTGCGTCGCGCCAGATCGGCCTGGACGGTTTCCATCTGCTGCTGCATGCGAGCAGCCTGTTTCATCAGTTTTCCAATGCTGGACATAGATATGGGGTGTAGTTACGCGCGGACCTCGACAATTTGGCCTTTGAAAATTTCAAGCGCCTTCTTAATTAGCGGATCGTTTTTGAACTCTTCGACATTCATCGGAGCAGCGGCTGCCTTATCCAATCGGGCGCTGCCAGTCGAGCCGGACGCCGCAGGCGTGGGCGGTTGCGGGTTCGCAGCAGTCGGAGCTTTCGTCGGGGTGGCCTGGGCAGGAGCGGCAGGTACCTTGCGCAAATGAGCAGGTGCTTCCGCCACCACGAACTTGATTTGCGCATTCGCGTGCCCAATTTCCTTCAGCTTGGTCTTGATTAACTCATGGTTCTTGGACACATCGACGAGGCCAATTTGATCTTCAAACTCCGGATCAAACCCAATCGTGAACACATTCTTCTCAAACGAAACGAGATGAGCTTGCAGCAGGTAAGTTTTTACAAACGGGCTGGCGCGGCCCACCGCTTCGGAAACGCTTTGCCAGAGCCCCTGCAAATCACCAGCGACCGCGGCAACTGGGCCTGGCGTCTCCGAGAGCTGCAACGAAGAACTTGCCACCGCCGCCGCAGTGGCTTCAGCGCGGGCATGTTCGATCGGAGCCGCAACGACCGAAGATGATGCTTTACGGGCCGGGGACGGGGCAACGCCAGCTTCGGAGCTTTTGAGCTCGTTCAGCTTTTTCAGGACCGTTTCGATGCTGACAGAGTTGCGGGCCTGCATCGCTTTTAGAAAAGTGACCTCGAGAAAAATCTTTTTGGAAGCTGCATCTCGCATGCGACCTTCGGCATCCGTCAGCACTTCCATGATTCTCGTGAGGCCCTCCGTTGAGGTTTGCTTCGCGACTTCGCCCACGCGCGAAGCCTCGGCCTCGGATAACTCGAGCCATTTGGAATCACCTTTCGAGATTTGGAAAATCAAAACATTGCGCAGGAAGTTAAGCACATCTGAAAGCAGCCGGCCCAGATCCTTGCCATGCCGGGTCAGGTCGTCCAACTCACGCAAAAGCGTCTCCGAATCACCTTTGAGAATCGATTCCGAGAGCGACAATATTTGCTTTTGCGCGGTCAGCCCAAACATCGAGAGGACATCTTCTTCCCGAATGCTGGTCCCGCAAAAGCTGATGAGTTGGTCGAGCGCGGACTCCGCATCGCGCATGCCACCTTCAGCGCCGCGCCCCACGGCAAACAGCGCCGCGTCCTCAATTTTGACATTCTCGTTTTTCGCGATTTGGCCGAGGTGTTTGACAATCAGGCCCACCGGGATTCGGCGCAGGTCAAAGCGCTGGCAGCGCGAGAGAATCGTCGTCAGCACCTTTTCTGGCTCAGTCGTCGCGAACATGAACTTCACATGCGCGGGCGGCTCTTCCAGCGTCTTGAGGAGCGCGTTGAAAGCCTCCTTGGTGAGCATGTGGACTTCGTCGATGATGTAAATTTTGAATTTGCCCGAAGCGGGAGCGTACTTGACCGTTTCGCGCAGTTCGCGAATTTCCTCGATGCCGCGATGGCTGGCGCCATCGATTTCCAACACGTCCAGCGAACGGCCTTCGGCTATTTCCTGGCAGCGCGGATCATCCTCCGCAAAATCGACCTTCGGGCCGTCGGTGCAGTTCAGGCACTTTGCAAAGATGCGGGCGATGGTTGTCTTCCCGGTACCGCGGGGCCCGCAAAAAAGGTAGGCATGCGCGATCCGACTTTGCGCTATGGCATTCGAGAGCGTCTGCGTGACGTGTTCCTGCCCGACGACATCGCTGAAGCGTTGCGGCCTGTACTTGCGAGCTATGACCTGATATGACATGAGCGTTTGCCGAGCTGTTGCTAATGAAGTTTAGATTGCATGCCTGGCAGAGTGTTCAGTTTTCGCCCGGGCCACGCAACCAACTTCAAGAATTGAAATCTAATGCCAGGGTGACCACGGCGGATGCAGAGCAAAGTACCGTTGCTGCCTTCCGGCCCTGGCGGGGTTCCCAAGTCCACATTCCATGGGCCCTGGCGCGACAAATAAAGCCGCAGAATCGGCGAGTTTCAAGTCTGAACTCAGGAAATCTCGCCCATAAATACGCAGAAAACGCAATTTCCCGGAGTCACAGCGCGCCGACACGAAGGCCTCAAAAACTCACCATCGCGAGCAGAAATTGGTTCCTGCGTTATTAATCGAGAGCGGTCAACCCTGCGCCTTCTCCGGCTGAACGATCGCCATCACGTAAGCATCAGGCCTTAAATATTTCTGCGCGACAGCTTTGGCCTGCTCAAGGGTAACCGCTTCATATTTGGCATCTTCGCTTTCAGTGTAGCCGTAGCCCAATCCATAAAGCTCATCCAGCGAAGTGGTCATCGCGTAATTACCCAGGTCCTGGCGTGAGATTTTCTTTTGCCCGATAATTTTCGCCTTCGAGCGCGCTAATTCCTCCGCAGTCAGGCCTTCGGTGCGCAGTGTCTCCGCTTCTTTCAGCAACTCGCTTTCCACCTGCGCGACTTTTTCCGGTTCCGTGCCGACATAAAAGGCAAAGTAACCAGGCACCAGCCCGAGGAAACTCTGCGCGCCTACATAATAGGCCAATCCAAGCTTCTCGCGAATGCGCATGAACAATCGCGACCCAAGATCGCTGCACGCCTCCTGCACCAGTTCTAGCGCGTAACGCTCCTGCTCATAAACCGAAGCCCCCGGAAAACCGACCACCAGCACCGCTTGTTTTTTATCTTTCAGCTCGACAAGGCGTTTAATGTTTTTAAGTGGTGGGGCAGGGAACAGGTTCTCGAACACGTTTGGACCCCGTTTCCACGCGCCGAGTTTCTTTTCCACTGCCAGCCGCACTTGCTCCGGTTGCACATCGCCGAATATCGCGAGCACACAATTGTTGGGCGTGGCCAGCTCCGTGTGAAGCTTCTTTAAATCAGCTACGTTCAGCGTCTCGACACTCGCCTCGGTGCCATTGGTGTGCAATCCATACGTCGCCTCACCGAAAAGCCCATGGCGCATCATCTTGCTGGCTGTGGCGAGCAGTTCATCTTTTTGCGCTTTGATTTGCCCGATTTGCACTTCCTTTTCCCGCTCAAACGCATCACCTGGAAAACTGGGATTGAGCAAAACATCCGAGACTAAATCGAGCCCGAGCGTGAAATCATTGCTCAACACCTCCGCATTCAGTCCGAAGCTGTTGTTGCCGCCGTAACTCTCGATGCTTCCGCCCACGCATTCGATTTCGTTTGCGATCTGCTCGGCGCTGCGGCTGGCTGTCCCCTGCAATAGCATTTTGGCCATGAGCAACGCGGCTCCATTGTTCCGCGGTGTTTCAGCCAGCACCCCGCCCTTGAACACGGCGCGAAATTCAACAAAGGGCAACCGGTGGTCTTCTTTGATCAAGAGGCGCAAACCATTTGGAAACTCCAGCTTTTGAATTTGCTTCTCCGCCACTTTGCCAAGCGTGACGGAAGCTTTCGCGTTACTGCCAGTCGGCGTGAGGGCATAGAGCGTCCGGTTTTCTTCCGAAAGGTATTGCCGTGCGACTCGCAACAATTCTGCCGGAGTCACTTTCTTCACCGCCTCCAAATACCGCGCCGAAAAATTCAAATCGTTCGCCGACATCCAACTCCCGCCCAAATCCTGCGCTTGTCCCTGCATTGTTTTGCGGCTCGAGAGTGTGGCGGCTGTAAATTGTTTCACCGCTTTGCTCAGTTCCTCCGCTGAGACCATGTGCGTGCGCATCTTCTCCACTTCTGCCAGCATCGCATCACGAGCCGCTTGGAACTTGTCCGCTTCCGTCAAAGCGCTCATGCCAAACAATCCCGGATTCCCAGGAGTATAAGTCCATGCATCGACAGACGTGACCAGCCCAAGCTTTTCTCGGACCTGTTGGTAAAGGCGTGAACTGCGTCCACCGCCCAGCAACGTGGCTAGAACATCCAGCAACGGGATATCCGGATCGCGCAGGTCCGGGATGTGCCAGCTAAAATGAAAATGCGCCAGCTCGATGGCCGCTTCTTCGATAATCACCCGCGGAGCGACCTGCTTTGGCTCTGGAGGATAAAAATACGGCGGCATGGCTCGAGCTTTCGCCTTTTTGAAAGCCGTTTGAATCTGCTGCTCAACCTCTTTCGCTTTGATGTCGCCCACTACCACGAAGAAAATATTATTTGGCGCGTATTTGTCCCGGTAATACTCGAACACATCATTGCGCTGCACTTCGTTGTAAATGTCCGGATAGCCAATCACCGTGTATCGATATGGGCTGCGCGTGTATGCCGTCTCAAATAGCCGGCGCGCGGATTTTTGCGAAGGGTCATCCTGGTTCATGTCCATTTCGCGAAGGATGACCTGCTTTTCCTTGACCATCTCATCGGCGGGCAAGGTGGCGTTTTGCATAATATCGCAAAGGATATCAATGGCCACCGTCGCGCCTGTATTCGGCACATTGATGTAATACACCGTGCGATCGAAGGACGTATAAGCGTTCATGTAACCGCCGGCGTCCTGCACTTCCTGATCGATCTTGCCTGCCGGCCGGTTCGCGGTCCCTTTGAAAAGCATGTGTTCGAGCACGTGCGAAAGCCCGGCTCCGAGCCATTTCCCTTCATCGATGCTTCCGGCGCGGCACCATGCCTGGGCCGAAACCACCGGCGCGTTATGGTCCTCGCGGATGATAATCGTGAGCCCGTTCTCGAGCGTGACCAAGTGCACGCCATCCGGGATGGCGGGCAATACGGCATTTGCTTCGGGTGCGGTCGAGGAAACAAAGCTCACATTCATAGCAGAATAATACACCAAAAAGCCTGCTCCGCGGCTTCGGCGGATTTTCCGTCAAACCTGCGTTGACTTTGCCTCAGGCACGAATTCCACGCGTGCTCTGGTTTTGGGCAAAAAAGGCTCTTGAAAGGCTTCATTAAACGTATAAGCCCCTTTAAAATCCGCGCGAGTGTCCTTTTCCGTTTTGGCCAGAAGACTGCATTCGACCATATTAAAGACAATCTCGCCAAAATCTTCACAGGCGTGCACGCCCCAATCTCCCAAAACCGTTAAAGTCATCGGTCCATACTGTTGCAGGCCAAAAGCGCGGATTCCGGCGAGCAGTTCCTGACCGGTGACATGATGCATCTCTTCTTTCGGCCCTTTGGCCATCATTTTCTGCGTGAAATCCAACGCCTCCCGCAAAAAGAGATACGCCTCCCGTTTGTAGCGCTTGTCTCGCGCTACCAGCGCATCGAGCACCTCGTCGAAATTAAGTTCTTGCATAGTTTGCTATAAAGAGCGCCCGCCCTGCCTTTACCGCGGACACCGGATGCGCCAACCGCCAGGCTCGAACTATCCAGCCCATCAGGAGCAACGCCAAAGTGACGCAAATCACGATTTGTTGCTGCCTCGTCAGGTTAAACATGCCGCCCATCTCAATTTACAATGGTTGACAGCGCGATATTATAGGCCAAGGCACAGGAATGTCCACTCTGACGAAATATCCATAAAAATTTTCGAATTCCTTATTTTTGCGGTGATTTTGGCTTTTCGAGCCGTTCCGTCAGGCTGGCGATGGCCGCCTTGATTCCCTCGGTATATTCCTTGTTTCTGAAGTGCGGCCGCATCGTTTCCTCCATGATTTGGCTGCAAGCTTCTGGCGAGAGTAGTTCCCAGGTTTTACTGCTGTGTTCGATCCGCATTTTCCGGTCATTCAGCGCCACCAGAATGAGA
>DASWRJ010000104.1:0-2620 GCA_036403255.1 Verrucomicrobiia bacterium | reverse complement strand
CTTGGTGCGGAAATCGGGTTGGCGCTTACCCGGCCAGATAAGCTCGAGGCCATCTTGCACCGTTGCACGCTGGCCATGAGCAAATATCTGAATGCTTCTCTGGCGCGTATTTGGATCTATAGTTCCGAAGAAAAAAATTTAAAGCTCAAGGCGGCTTCCGAAGACCTCGATCTGCAAAATATTGCGCAGACAAACCGCGCCCCGAAAGTTGCACTCGACCTCGATCACCTAGAAAAGGGCGAGCCGGTTTTCGTGCCCAACTTACGCGGTGATTCACGAGTGATTGACCCAGCTTGGATTCAACGTGAAGGCGTGGTCAGCTATGCCGGTTACCCCCTGATGCTGGAAGATCGCCTGGTGGGGCTGATGTCGATATTTGCACGCGAGCCGTTAAGTGAATCCATTTTGCAGGAAATGGGTTCAGTGGCAAATGGCATCGCCATGTGTGTCGAGCGCAAGCGCTCCGCGGAGGCCCTCGGGGCCAGCGAGTTCCGGTATCAATCCGTCGTCGAAAACATCAAGGAAGTCATTTTCCAAGTCAATGAAGAGGGGTTATGGACATTTCTGAATCCCGCCTGGACAGAAATTACGGGGTACAAGGTGCGTGAGACTTTGGGGACGCCCTTTGCCGATTATGTTCATCCCGAAGATAGGGAACGGCACAAGGAGTTGTTCCAGGCATTAATTCAGCGCCGCTTAAGTTATTGCCGCGATGAAACTCGCTATCTTGCCAAAGATGGCACTTCGCGCTGGGTTGAGATCTACGCGCAACCGAACCTCGATGCGAATCTGTTTGGCACCTCAGGCACGATTCGGGATATTACCGAACAAAAGCGGGCCGAGGCCGAAATCCAAAAACTCGCCGCGTTCGTCCGGCTCAATCCTGATCCCGTTATGGAATTAGCCGCCGATGGGACGGTGACGTATCTCAACCCGGCAGCGCGCGAATTGGCGCGCTCGTTGGGACTCGACGATCCCGCAGGCATTCTTCCTCCACAATCAGCGGCAGTCGCTCGCGATTGTTTGCGCCTGGGAACTAACAAACTGAGCCAGGAAATTACCATTCAGCAGCGTACCCTCAGTTGGTCCTTCTTCCCGATGATTTCCAGCCAGGTGGTGCATTGCTATGGGCGCGATACAACGGAGCAAATCAATCTTGAAACCCAGTTGCGCCATGCTCAGAAGCTGGAGTCCGTGGGGCAATTGGCGGCCGGTGTCGCCCACGACTTCAACAATATCTTGACCATTATCCAAGGCCATACCGACAGACTTTTAGCCCAATGTGACGGTGATGAAAACCTCACTGAACCCTTAACCCAAGTCTCGGCGGCAGCCAAGCGTGCCTCGAGTTTAACGCGGCAGTTGCTCATGTTCAGCCGCAAGCAAGTAATGCAAACCCGTGTTCTGGATTTGAACGCCGTGCTTGGCAATATGGTGAAGATGCTGCATCGCCTTCTCGGCGAAGACATCAATTTCGAAGCTCAATACGACGAGAGCGTGCTCGCAATCGAGGCGGACACAGGCATGGTCGAGCAAATCATCATGAATCTCTCCGTAAATGCGCGCGATGCCATGCCCAAAGGCGGTCGCCTTGTGATCTCGACATCAGTTGCCTCTTTGGATGAAGCCTACGTACAGCAGCATCCGGAAGCCCGCCCCGGCCAGTTTGTCTGTTTGACGGTCCGCGACACAGGCTGCGGCATGGGTAAAGAGACTCTGGCACGTATCTTTGAACCATTCTTCACTACCAAAGACGTCGGCAAAGGCACAGGGCTTGGGCTCGCCACCGTTTACGGCATCGTCAAACAACACCAGGGCTGGGTGGAGGTTAATAGCGATTTGAGTCTTGGCACTACTTTCAAAATCTACTTGCCTGAGACCAAAAAGCCTATCGAGCCTTTGGACAAAACTCCCCTCCAGGCGAATGTTCGTGGCGGAAACGAAACTATTTTACTGGTCGAAGATGAACCGGTTTTGCGGGAATTGGCCCGTGTCATTTTGCAGGACTACGACTATCGCGTCGTTGAAGCCTCCTCTGGCGTGGAAGCATTGAAAGTGTGGGATGCTAACGGTGGTAAAATCGATCTTCTCCTCACCGATATGGTTATGCCCGAAGGGATGACCGGCCGCGAATTGGCTGAGGAACTTAAGTCGCGCAAGCCAGATCTCAAAGTAATCTACACCAGCGGTTATAGCTCTGAAGTCATGGGCCAGGATTTAGGGCTGCGTGATATCAAATTCCTTCAAAAACCGTATCCTCCTCCCCAATTGGCCCAGGCTGTCCGCGAATGCCTGGACGTCCAAGCCTGATATTCTCAGGCAGTCTGCCCGAGCGTCTGCCCCGCTTAGTTGCTCATTTGCATACCTCCGCCACAAAAACGTGCGCATTTCGTGGGTTTCCCTCGCTTTTTGTGGTGATTTGTGCTTTAATATGCCGATAATAATCCCATGGTCCGCACGAAGTACCCTCACTCCTTCTTTTAAGCTGTTCGCTGATGCGGAGTCGTTTCCCATTTCTTTGTACGGTGCTCGGGCTTTTAGCTGTCGGCGCGGTATTTATTTGGATTCTTAACTTCGCTGGGCAGCGAATGAGCCCTTCCAAATCGCGCTTTTCCAAAGG
>DASWRJ010000103.1:0-3949 GCA_036403255.1 Verrucomicrobiia bacterium | reverse complement strand
AAATCCGGCTGATATCTTCCGTCTCGGACTTGTCACCCAATTCCGACTTCTTTGCGGCATCATCTTTAAACCACATTCTCATCTGAATATCTCCACCGAGAGCGCGCAGCGCCGCGGCGGTTAAGATACCTTCCGGTGTTCCGCCAATTCCGACATACAGGTCAATACCAGAGTTAACCAGCGCAGGTGCGACCGCAGCAGTGATATCTCCGTCGCTTACCATGCGCAGGCTTGCGCCGCTTTGCCGCACCTGGTCGATGAAGCTTTGATTTCTCGGACGATCCAGGATGAGCACAACCAGATCGGCAACGCGCTTTCCGAGGACCTTCGCGACAAACTGAAGTGTCTTGCCGAGCGGCTGGTCGATCCAGTTGTGCGCAATGTTGAAGTCGCTAATGACCTTCGCCACCGCCGGTCCATACGCGATTTTTTGAACATAGAAGCTCGGGATGTTTTTCATCACTTTCCCGTCCTTGGAAGCTTCCGCGGCAGCCATCACCGAGATGGAGTTCGCCATTCCTTTCGAGATATTCGTCGTGCCATCCACAGGATCGAGCGCGATGTCAAAATACGGCGAGCCTTCCTTCCACGTGCCGAGACGGTCACCTAAAAAGATGCCCGGCGCATTGTCTTTGATCCCCTCGCCGATCACGACTTCGCCACAAATATCCACAAGATCAAAAACTCCGTAAATCGCGTCGCAGGCGGCAGCATCGGCACTCTCTTTGTCGCCGCGCCCGATCCAGTGCATCGCGTTCAACGCGGCGTTTTCAGTGGCGCGGACAAATTCAAATTCAATGGTGCGCTCGGCGTCGTTGACGCGCGTGAGGCTGCCATTCGACAGGAGAGTGGTTTCCGAGGAAACCGACTTTTTCGCGCTTGCTGTTTGCGTGCTCATATCAAAAACGTAGCATGACTCGGGCCGGGAGCCTAAACTTTTCCCTGTTGCTAACCCGGAGAAGAATCAACTGCGGCAGAAATTACCGGAGGCCTCACGCCGATTTATTCTGCACAGGCGCGCCGCGACATAAGCATACGCAGCGGCAGAAGTAAGAGTCCGAGCGCAATCGCCGCGATCACAAGCTTATTTTTGTACTGCGTTATAAAATCCATAGCTAGAACGGTGGGCGCCTTCAACTTTTCTTCGCAATCACCAATAATTCGATAAAGGCGATTTATCTCCAACATTTCGGCTTCGGTAAGCTTCTTCTTCGGCAGGGCTCGGTCAGTATAGAAATATTTGGTCATGGAATTGAACTCTGTCTCTGGGCCGGCAAAAACAACACCAGGATTTAAGTCTGAGGTGATGTAGGGGTTATTGTCGTTTAGGCAACTCTGGGTCGGCCGAATGTCAACAGTCTTGAATTCGGGCTTAATGGCGCCAGGGTGATACCAGCCAGGGCTGTAAACGGATACTTGCATTTCAGGTGTCCTGGGCAATTGCCGGACGGGTTGGTTAATGATGGCTTTTACCTTTGAGACGCTTTCGTCCATTACAGTTTGAGCATTCGATCGGTCGATCACGGTTGGGGTGGTGCTCGGGCCAGCAGCAGGAGCCAACGCCGGTACTCCCGCTGGCTTGGCCGCTGCTAATGCGGAAGCCGCTGCATCATAGTGGAAGTGGTTTTGCATGGTGGCATCCAGGTTCTTCAATTTGGCATTGAATACTCCTTTGTTATACGTGAAGTAAATGTCAGTTGCCGTAACAGCGGTGACAGTGACGTTGCTGTAAACATCTGACCCAACACGGAGCACAGCCAGTTTTTCGTCCGCCTGGCACTTTGGTGTTATACAAAGCAGACTGAGCAAAGCAAACGAGGCGTGGTGAAGTAGAGTTTCAAAGAACGGCTTCATATTTCTTAAACGGCCTTGGAATGATTCAGCGGCTGCATTATCGGCGCCTGCACAGATCCCCACTAGCAGCAGCGGTGATGCCAAGCGGCATTCCCTACACGGCTGACACTGGCTTTTAGGCAAAATTTTCCCTCGATTTTTATCAAGGGAACGCCCCGTTCAGCCGAAGTATTGACAGAAGCATGATGCAGTATTGCCGTGCAGCAAAGACCGCCCCGTATTCCGCGCCGCTCTGCCTGGCGAGCGGGGAAGGAGACAACCATGCCTGAGTCACACGATTTTCCTGAAATCTTTTTTCGCGATCTCTTTTTTCATTCGCCAGTGCCCCTCTGTTTATGCGCGGCGGCCGATGCCCGGGTGGTGGAGGCAAACGAATCTTTTCTTGGCTGGCTTGGGTATTCGCGCGCTGAACTCATTGGCAGCACAGATTGCATCCAACGGCTTTGCACTGACGCGAAAGCAGGCGCTGAAGCCACCCAGGCCATCCGCGCGGGGGATGTGATTCGCGACTGCGAATGGCGGCTCAAGAGCAAATCCGGCGATACGCGCACCACGTTGGTTTCTGCCGCCCCGATTCATTACAAAGGCCAATCTGTTTGCCTGCTTTCCTGCCACGATCTGACCGACCGGCTCAAGCGTGAGGTGCATTTGCGACAGTCGCAAAAAATGGAAGCTGTCGGCCAGCTCGCCGCCGGTTTCGCGCATGACTTCAACAACATTCTCGCCATCATCCAGGGATACGCGAGCCTGCTGCAGGCTGAGCCCAGCCGCGACGCGCTTTGTCAGAAGGGCCTCAAGGAAATTTCCATTGCGGCCGAGCGCGCCGCCCAGCTCACGCGCCAACTTCTCACCTTCAGCCGCAAGCAAGTCATGCAACTCAAGAGCGTGGACTTGAACACGATTGTTGAGGGCCTCGCTACTGTTGTGCAACGGCTCTTCGGCGAGGGCATCACATTGAAATGCCAATTAACCGTGCCCGCACCGTGTTTGCGAGCGGACACTGGCATGCTCGAGCAACTGATTTTAAATCTCGCCGCCAACTCGCGCGACGCCATGCCCAAGGGCGGGCAATTCACGCTGGGCACAAGCCTTGTCCAAATCGATGCGGCGTATGCCCGCACGCGCCCGGACGCGCGACCAGGCCCATTCGCTTGCCTGAGCGTCGCAGACACAGGATGCGGAATGGACGCAACCACGCTTCAACGTGTGTTCGAGCCGTTCTTCACCACGAAAAGCGTTGGCAAAGGCACTGGCCTTGGACTTTCGACTGTTTACGGCATTGTTCAGCAGCACAAGGGATGGATAGAAGTGACCAGCAACCCGGGCGCGGGCACGACCTTCCGAGTTTTCTTCCCGGCGGAATTGAAGGCCATTGAAACGGCGCCAGGCCAGCCGCGCGCAGAGTTTTCGGCTGCCGGTTCCGAGACTATTTTGCTCGTCGAAGATGAACCGGGCTTGCGCCTGCTGGTGCAGGGCATTCTCGAGCGCTACGGATATAAAGTTATTACTGCTGAAAATGGTATGCACGCGCTTTCCGTCTGGGCTGATCACAAGAGCGCCATTGACTTGCTACTCACGGACATGGTCATGCCTGAGGGACTCACAGGCAAACAATTGGCTGAGAAACTCAAGGTGGAATCTCCGGACCTGAAGGTGATTTATACCAGCGGCTACAGCCTGGATTTAATGGGCGACGGAATGGAAGACCTTGCCGAAGGATTTAATTTCATCCAGAAACCGTACCGTCCCCAGGTGCTTGCCCAGACCTTGCGGAATTGTTTGTCCTCGGAACGCCCGAGGGCCTGCACGGCAGCAGTCGCGGGTGCGTAATGCGCACATCCGAGGTTGGATCTGTTCCGGCCTAGTGGAAGATTGTTTTATATTGCTGGGCCTGAGCAGAATGTAAGTTATCGGGGATTAGGATTAAAAGGAGGTAAAGATTCAGAGCAGGAGGTTGGGTGAAAAGGCATATACCTTCTGGAACTTCGCAAGCCCACCCGCCGGTAAATTGGTTTGTCTTTTCCCTCTCCAGGCAGTAAACAGCCACATTCTTTAATGGACGCGACTTACAAAATCATTGGCGCGGATGGCCGCG
>DASWRJ010000102.1:0-3621 GCA_036403255.1 Verrucomicrobiia bacterium | reverse complement strand
GCTCAGTTCCATTTAGCGTATAATGGATGATTCCGCCCTCGGTGGAAATCCGAAGCAGCAGGTTCGACTGATAAACTCCACCAGGAGGTTCAAAGAGCAGTGCTGGCTTGCTGGCATTCGTTTCCCGGGCTTGTGTTGCGCAGGCCAGGGAAAGTGTGAAAAGAACAAAAGTACGCAAAACCCAATCAGCCCGCAACGAATGTGGCATCATTTTACGAATGAATTGAGGTTTGCAGGCACGTATCCTTGACTTGCTGATCATCACAAATATTCAAGCTCCAGAAAATTCCAAAACTCGGCAAACAGTTCAGACACAGAAAATTAGCTCAGTTTAATTCGCATTTGCTTTGATTAAAACCAAAGCCTGATTCGTCTGAATTCCATTCTCAGAAGATGAATTTTGGCAACGCTGTGTTCCGCCGTCCCGGCAGAACCTTGAATTTATTTACATTTCCGTTCCTGCTGCCCTTGTTTTTGATTTTCGCAAGTGCCCAACAATGTTATCCGGCGGAAACTGTGCCTCTAACTGCCGCCTTTCATCCAATCGACCTCACGAAATTTTACACTCATCCGTTCACCAACCGCTGGAGTGAGAAACCGTGGAGCCTGATTCCCGTCGGCGAGCAAATCATTCAAGGTGTTCCATTCCGAGTAGGGGGAAAAATTGAACTCACCGGAATTCAAGCAGCGATTCACGGGGATTTGGAGCCGGCTGAAGTTGCGGCGATTCCCATTCACACTAAGGCCGCTCGCTTGTTCATCCTTCATGCGGCGGCGCATGGCTATAAAGATGGCGCGCCGCTGGCCAAGCTGGTGCTGAACTATGAAGATGGGCAAACGCACACTGTCCGACTGGCCTACGGAGTGCACGCCCGCAATTGGATCCGGCACGGCATTGAAAAGCGCAGCACCCCGGACGATGCGGCATCCACTCTCGCCTGGTCTGCTTCGAGTGGTGACGGCGATACGGTATTGCGCATGTATCGGACCATTATTGAAAATCCGCATCCGGGAGTCGAAATCGCCTCCGTTGATTACATCTCCCTCTTCAGCAAAGCCACGCCGATACTTTTCGCCATCACTGTCGATGGCAATACAGCGGCGCCGAGTCTGACCACTCAAATACCACACTCTCGTAAATCGATTGGACATGCCAGCGCGTATGACGATTCCACTTACGTCGGTGAGATAACAATATCAGTCTCTGACGCTCAATCCGGGCAACCGCTAACAAACGCATCCGCCCAGCTCACAGTCGTGACTGATGGCGAGCAGTTTCCTTTTGGCTCCGCTGTTGCGGATAAATCGGGACGCATGAAATTTAAATATCCCGTGCAAGACGCTGTCGCTTTGCGCCTGCTGGTTCGCGCGCCCGGAAAGGTCCCTAATTTCGTCGATACTTCCCGCGCGGCGGCAACAGGACTCCGCCGCGAAATACCTGTCCTTCTCACCAATGGGGTTGCAATCGGCGGCATTGTCCAAAGCAAAACCGGCCAGAAAATACCATCTGCCGAAGTGCTCATCTATTCCCAGAGCCCGCAGCTTTCGAATGAAGTTACCCAAATCGGCATCGACTCTGTAGTCACCGATTTGAACGGCCACTGGTCCAGCACCTGCCTTGCGCCGGGATTCCAGAACATCCGATTTCATCTTGCGCATCCGGAATTTAAATCGATTGATTATTCCCAGGAATCCTCCTCAGCATCAAATCTGTTGCAGGTGTCCACGAGCGATTTGCTGGCCGGCCGCGCCGCTATGCCAATGGAGCCGCGCATCCATCTGGCTGGCAGAATCACGGATAACAAGGGCCTCGCGCTCACGAATGCCCAGATCTTCTACCGCGGCCCGGAGCGGCTCCGACAAAAACT
Source organism: Verrucomicrobiia bacterium (assembly GCA_036403255.1). Classification (GTDB taxonomy): domain Bacteria; phylum Verrucomicrobiota; class Verrucomicrobiia; order Limisphaerales; family JAQGOV01; genus JAQGOV01. The sequence goes on along the minus strand of DASWRJ010000102.1, from coordinate 1,753 downwards.
GCGGACTGATGCGGCGGGTAAGTTTTCCTGGTTCCTGAACGACCCCGGCCCCGCGACTATTGCGTTCCAGGCGGACAATTTTGCGCCGCAAGCTGTTCCTCTCGATCTCAGCCCAGATCTCCAGCCGCTCAAAATTATTTTGCAAAAGGGCTTCCAGCTCTCAGGCACTGTTCGCGACCAAAAAGGGTCGGCAGTCGAAGGCGCGACTGTTTCTCTGGAATCATTCAACGCCAGCCGCCTTGTTTATTGGCACACGCAAACGGACGCGAAAGGGCGGTTCGTATGGACCAATGCCCCGACGGGTGGATTGACCTTTCGCGTGAGCAAAGATAATTTTATTTCGCGCACATTGGCCGTGGCGGTTCCACCTCGTCGCGATGTGGTCATGCAACTCAACCGCGCCTCCAGGTTAAGTGGCGACGTCCTTGACGCAGATACGAAAGAGCCTCTGCCGCAATTTGACGTCATCAAGGGTCACCACAACTTCCCCGAAGAGCCACTTCGTTGGGACCGCGGCAACGCGTATAGCTATAAGCGCGGCCAGTTTTCTACTTCGCTTAATGACGAAAATTTTGCCGAAACCCGCCTTTTGATCGAAGCTCCCGGCTATAGCCCGATTCAAACTGAAGCGTTCAAATTGGCCGGGCTGTACACTAACATATTCTTGATGCACAAGGCTCCAGCCATTGAAGGCCAGGTGCTTTTACCCTCCGGCAAACCCGCCTTAAAAGCGATGGTGCTTCTGGTTGGTCCGGCTGATGATCCGCGCCTCGATGGACCGACTGAGTTTCGCACCGGCTACAATCGTGGCGCTTACACCACCACTCGCGGCGATGGACATTTCACTCTGCCTCCTCGCCTCGACGCGAACACAATTGTGGCAACCCATTCGCTTGGCTTCTGTCTTGTCTCTCGTGAGGAATTCAGTCGCACCGGAAAAATCAATTTGCAGCGGTGGGGACATCTCGCTGGCCATTTCCAACCCAGTGGTCTGGCTCAATCCAATGCTTTTCTGGCTTTGCACAGCTACGAGCATAATCTGCCGATTGATGCTCATCCGCAACTTTCGTTTCTTTTCCGTACTCGCCCTGATTCCAAAGGGAATTTCTCCTTCGACAAAGTTCCTCCTGGTGAATGGGAACTCTCTTTATTATATCGCTTGCCTGACACCGCACATGGTCCGCCGCCAGTCAGCGCTGGAGTTCCCGTGACCATAAACTCGGGGGAAACAAACCGTATTCAGTTCCGGCCAGCTGGGCGCACGCTCATCGGGAAAGTCTGCCTCCCATATGATCTACCGAAGGTGGACTGGTTTCAGGAACCCTTCTTTCTGAGGTCCGATCCTTCAGGAATGCCGGCTTTTGAACCTGACAATTACGATGAGCGGAATTCAGAGGGCACTCATGCTGGCAAACGCTGGGAAGCCGCGCGTCGCGAATACTTATTTTGGTCCTCGCCGCGCGGTCGGGCTCTCAGCCATGCGCAGCGCTCATTCATGCTGCTTTTTCAAACGAACGGATCATTTCGGATTGAAAACGTCCCGCCTGGTAATTACCGCCTCCTAATTGCACCCACTGACGCAAAATCCGATCGCTATTCGCGCGAGGTGCTCGGCTTAATCTCCCGCAACATCACCGTTCGAGCTGCCAAATCCAATGAACCGCTCGATTTGGGCGCTCTCAACCTGGAACTGCGGCCTGGATTGCACATTGGCCAATCACTACCGCCTGTTCAACTCAAGACAATGGATAAT
>DASWRJ010000101.1:0-4220 GCA_036403255.1 Verrucomicrobiia bacterium | reverse complement strand
CGAATCCGAAGCTTGAGACCAAGCCGATTCAGGAAGTTTGGCCAGCGCAACACGGTGATTTGACTTTTTTGATTTTACTGGCGGCATCGTTTTACGTCTCGGTGCTCGGCTCCATGATTTTCTGGTGGCGCTTCCGGTCCTTGCGCCGGAAAGAGAAAATAGTTTCACCTGTGTCAGAGGACATGGTTCCTGAAAAAGTCAGCCAGTATGCCGAAGTGCGATGGTCGAAGCGAGTGCTGGGCGTGACGTGTCCCGCGTTGGCTGAAAAAACGCGCTATTCGAATGCTCCGGTCGAGCAGAATTTTCTGATGCAATTGCGCGTCATTTATAAACTGGTGGTCGAATGGCGCCGACAGGAGAACCAATGGGCGGAGGATGATTCAAGGCTGACGGAGAGCGGCTCTGACGAGTGGTTGAATGGGCTGGACGAATTTGTGGCGGTGATCGGACTTTACATGCGCTTCATCATTAAGGCCGGCGCAAAGGATGGCTTTCATAAAGAATCATTTTGGGAGCAAAATGAAGACAGCAATCATTTATGGTCGCGGCTGGTCATGTACTTTTCCGAATATTATTGGGCATTGCTGACGCTCAGCCGCCATTATCAAAATCAAGTCTTGCCGGAGCTCAAAGCCGACGCCTCCATGGAGATTGCGCGCTTGCTGAGCAATATGGGCGTGCGTCAGCGCACGGAAAGTTTTGACGCGGGTCACAAATTTAATTTCCCGGGCAACCCGCGAGCCATGGACCTGCTGCTGATTCAAAAACCTGGTGTCAGTTTGCGCGGTGTCATGGAAACAGCTTCGGAAAAACTGGGGGTGCCCTTCGAGCATATCGAGCGCATTCTCAGCCGCTTTCACGAATTCAAGAAGCGCGAGCAGCCGTATCCGATTCATCCCTACATTATTGAGCTGGCCAAGCTGCTGCCTCATTTTTTCCTGATGGGTTTAGGCGCTTTGGTGTGGTATAACCAAAGGAGCGGCGACAGCCCGATCGCGCCGTATCTTTGGTCGCTCGTAACCCATTTTGCACTCTCCCTGAGTTCACTCGTATGGGCATTGCCGCTCGTGTCGGGAATAGTCCTGGAGGTGCTGGCGAATTTCGTGCGGGTTTACCGTTTTGAAGCACCAATGCTTGCGCGGAGTCGCGCCAAGTTGTTCCTGGATGCGACCGTCACCAGCTTGTTCACCAAGAGTCACGCAGTGTTGCCGAACATCCGGCGAGGATATTTTTGGAATCCAAATATTTACCGGCAGGCGAGCTGGATTTTGCGCGGTGGAGGCTTGCTCCTGCTGGGCATTAGCCTGCTGCAATTGGATACTCCGAGTTTCGCCACCTTTTTGATCGTAAAAGGGATATTAGCCGTTTTGGCCTTCGTCGAGGTGGGGGCAATTGTCGTTCCGATTTTGGCAACGCTCGTCAGCAAAGGTTTGCAGGATTTCGTGAGCGATCGAAAGATTCAGTCCAAGCTCCTGATATTCCTCAATCGCCTAAACATTACGGCCACGAGACCCGCATCGCCGCTTTGGCTGAGTTTCAAATATCACACGCAGCCTTCCATGCCGACTGGCACGCTGTGGGGCACGGGGCAGGCGATTGCGTTCTATTTTTTGCTTTCGGCGTCCTTCCTCGTTGTGGGCGGATACCTGACCGAACAGATACTCTCGCTTTGGTTTACGGACACTTACTTGAATGCAGCAAACTGGAAGCTGTTTCTGGGCGGACTGATGTTTTGGAACACGATGTATTTGTTGCGCTATGGGATATTCCTTTTGTACGTGGCCGCAGCTTCCTTCATTTCCACCTGGCCGCTGAAAGCCGCAGTCACTTTGGCGGCCAGCGCCTATATATTACTCGAATATTTGCAACCGAGTTGGAACGCGCAGGCGTTCAGTTCTCTGACAGTTCAAGGTTTCTTTTTGGGAGCGGGTCTCCTTGCAATTGTATTTGAGAAGCAGATTTTGGATTGGATGAAGAAGGCAGCGCCGCGATGGTTTAAAGGCTCGGGAGATTACGATGCCGTTGTAACGCAGAGTGAAACACAGCCAACAAAATCGCTGCTCAACATTGCCCTGGCACGGGAGAATCGGACGCTTGGAATTGTCTATATGAGCGGCGACGATCTCAGCGCCGCCAAGCTCAACCCCGACCTTCTGCTGAGCCGCTGGAAAGTACTGCGCGATCAACTCGCCTCCAAAGGGACACGATTGCTTTTTAAAACCGCCGCGCAGGCAGACGATGCAACCGTTCACCAATGGTTCGCGGAACTTTTTCGGACTGAAGCCGAAGCAGGTGTGACGCTCTGGCATCCCGTCCAGTTAGTTATCGCCGGTGAACCATGTTCTCTGGATTCGTCCCTGGCGCTGAATATCACGGTGCCAGATGCTGAAGCCAAGGAGCAGCTTCTCCTTGCCTGGCATCTGCGGCGCTGGCTGGTCTCGATGATGTCCACGGCTGGTCATTCGCAAGACACCGCCATCAACCTTGTGGACATCGCGGTGCGACTGGCGCGGGAAGGCATTGCAAAGCATTCGGCATTCTATTTGGTGCAGAATAAGTACGACACTAATGACAACAATCGGCCCTCGCAAACACCTTACACCTCAGGTGAATTGGCCCAGCGGAACAAGCTCGCGCGCTTACTTTGTGCGCTTGCGCCGGGCGCCCGCGCCTATAGCCTGCAGAATTGGACGCCGTTCGGATTTAAAGCGGGCGGGTTAACAGGCATGGACCTGGTGCCGGAAGAGAGCATGCAACTTAGTTCCATGCTCCTGCTGGACCGCAATGCGACCGTGCACGATTTGGACGCCCTCATGGTCGATCTGAAGCGGGCTTTGTGGGACCCGAGCATCGTCATCATTATCCCGGGGCGAGGCACAACGAACACGCTCACCAGCCTGGGCCAGGCTTCCCAGATGGTGGAGGAAGGACATAGATCATTCCTCAAAGGATTGATGGGCTTGCTGGGCGGCAGCGCCAGCGAAGCCGTCGGCACGGGCTGGGGAAATTTGCTGGCAGTGTTTTACGGACGCGTGCAGCGCGCCATGCTCAATGCCCAGACATTGAAAATGCCATTAACCTCGCGAATGTATCGCGGATCGAATTTTCAAATGCGCTGCGAGGGCCTAATTGGATTTACTCCGCACGCCGTGGGCATTTCGGAAGACACATGGGCCGTTTCGCAGGCCGCGCATAACGGCATCGCGCTCGGCCATCGAGTTAAATTCCTGGTTTCAAATGCGATTTGGCACAAAATTCGCGAGACATGGAGCCACGCGGAATGGCTTGCTTCGTTCCCGCGCTGGTCGGGCGGTTACTTGCAAATGATGCACGACCCGCTCATGCAGCGCATTAACGACTTCGGTCCCGGGACGGTCTTTGCGCGTGAGATTCGGGCAAACAGCGGACGCAACTTTTTGAGCGCACCTTTCGCTCTGGTGAACATTCTGCTCATGCCGCTGGCGATCATGCTCGACCTCACACCCTTTGTCCAAATCCTGATCATTCTCTGGAACTTTGGTTTCCTCATGAACCAAATATTGACGGCGCACGCCTTAAACACCTTTTTAGAAACCTCCGGATTTCACCGTCTGCCTGCGTTTCTCTGCGGTTTGGGAGCGAGCATTGCGGCATATACTCACGAAGCGACGCGTCCCATGGCGCCAGCCCTGGCGTTGATCGGATTTGTTTTCGGCGGCTTTTTTGCCGGTCTGAGCAGGTGGCTTTACACTCGCCTGCGTGATCTGCTCTTGTTTGGACCGCAACTAGTCTTGCACGCCTTGGGGCAAATCGTTCGGCAGACGCTCGAGTTCCAAGTCTCCGGCGCATCGCCTGAAGATGCCAGGGGCGTGAACATGGCATTTCGCTCAACGATTGGCCCGCGCGAAGATCGCCCTCTGGACGGCTTTGCGACTTTCATCAACATGCGAACAATTATTTGGGGTTTCGGCTTCACCTCATTTTTGCTGAACCTGGTGGCCTTGGCCAATTTGGACATGTTGAACGTGCTGCTGCTTTTGCCTTCGCTCCTCTTTAGTGTCAGCGTGATGGCTGGACCTTTTCTGTTGAAACCGAAAATAGGCAAACCGATTGGGCTATGGTCGCTGCTGCCAAAAGGCCTGGCGTGGGCTTCGGTCATTGTGTTTTACACTACTCTTTCAATCCTGCTGATCGGTGGGCCGCGTCGCAAATTTCTGGGAATGGCGATTCTGATTATCGCG
>DASWRJ010000100.1:0-10896 GCA_036403255.1 Verrucomicrobiia bacterium | reverse complement strand
CAGGCTGAAGCAGGCTTAAAATGTTACTGGTGTTCTGGCTTCACCTTCAGCCTTTCCGTGCAAGCTGGTATAATCTGGTACAAGCTAAAATCACGCTCCCGAGCTGATGTGGTCGCTTGCAGAAGCTCCGAAATTGCTTGGTCTGTTTAAAGCCAGTCAAAGGCTGCTTGCCCCGAAACTTCGGTGGTCAGAGATCAAAAGCGTCCTCCATCAGCTTGGACCGCCTCAGTGCGGCAGGACTCCCTGGACTTGAAAACCGGAAAACCATCATCGGAGTCGAGTTGGGTTGAGCTAAACCGAGCTAATTTTTTGCTCATCTGGCGTAACCCAGCCCGCGGCACTCGCGTCTGAGTAATCGAGGAAACGCCGGTCATCGATTCCGAACGGGTTTCCCGGTCACGCCATGAATTGGCACAATATACTACTACAGCTTGTCATGCTCCTTTGCCTTTTGGCCTGTGGCCGCATGGCAATGGCTGGTGAAAACGAGCCAAATTCAAAGCCATCACGCAAGCACGCCGAGCCGCTGAGCAAAGAAGAGTGGGATAAACGCCGCGAGGAACTCAAAAAACTCTCTCCCGATGAGCGCCAGGCCAAAATCCGCGAATGGCGCGAAAAAGAAGGTTTGGGCGGCACCAATAAAGTCTTCAGCGCCGAAGAACGCGAAGCGCGTCGCAAACAGATGCGTGAGCGTATGCAAAAGCAGCTTGCTTCACTCCGTCAGAAAAAAGCCGACGGCAAACTCACTCCGGAAGAGCGCCGCAAGCTGGACCGCATGGAAGAACTTTCACGCCGGTTCGAGAAAAGCGCTCCCCATCCCAACTCAAATCCAGCGCCTGACAAACCAAACGTAAACGAGCAGAAGTGATCAGCCGCGGTTGGTTAGAAAGATTTCGGTGCGCTTCAGACAAAATCGTGCTCGCGTTCTCGCACCGTCAGGACAGGGCAGGGGGCATGCCGGATTACCCGCTCGGCTGTGCTGCCCAGCAGAATGTGCTTCAGCCCCGTGTAGCCATGCGTCGCGATGATAATTAAATCCACATTCCAATCCCGCGCCGCCGATGTTATCTCGAGGTACGGCGACCCGACCCGCACCGCGTAATCCTGCAACAATCCTCGGGAGATTTCGTTTCCAATCAGCGACTCCAATCGCGAGTGCGCATTCCTGGCCATCGTCCGGTGCATCTGATCGATTTCCAGCGGCACATAGCCCACTTCGGTTGGATACAGCGCCGGTTCGACCACGTGCAGCAAAACCAGCCGAGCGCCGAACTGCTCGGCAAAGGAAATGGCATAGCGCATTGCTTTTTGCGAGTGGGGCGAGAAATCAACCGGCAGCAGTATGGTTTTGAGCTGAATCGCTCCACCAAGTTCCCGCGTAGGTTCAGGCCGAAGTTCCGGCGAGACCTTAGTCTTGCGGCCGCTTTGTTGCGAGGTTCTCCGCAATTTTAAGCTGCCCGATAACGTCTGACGCCGTTTCAATGGCAGTGTCTGGGAGGTTTGCCGTTCTCGATTCAGACTTTGGCTGCGCTTTTTCATACTGCCTCTCCTGTTCTATGGCTCTTGCCCTGCTCATCAATCTACACCGCAACTTGATTTTTGCATCTGGACTCAATTGCAAAAACTACACTCGCGTACGCGTCCCATCAACAGCTTGCACATGGCAATTGGCGTTTAGAGTGGACAACCCGGCCTCCACGGGCATAAAAAACTCCATGCACCGCAGCTTCTACGTATTCACCATCCTCGCGCTCTTCTGTGCCAGTCCGCTTCAGGCGGCGGCGAAAAAACTCATCGAATTTGGCTGGGATGAACCGGATACGCCTTATATGAAGGAGCACATCCAGCAAATGGAGAAAACCCCGTTTGATGGCTGCGTGTTCCACATCAAATACAAGCGTCCGAATGGTTCTCACGGTGATTTTATTTGGGAAGCCTGGAGCAAACGCGCATTTCACGAAGATGAGCTTAAAGAAGCGCTGGACGATTTGAAGCAAACGAAATTCCGCAAATTCAAATACAACTTCCTTCGCTTCAACACTGTCCCAGGTGATGTCGATTGGTTCGGCGATTACTCGGCGATTACAAATAATGCGCGCTTGGTTGCTCGCATTGCGAAGTCAGGCCGTGTGCGCGGAATCCTTTTTGATATCGAGCAATATGGAACCCAGCTTTTTGATTTCCATAAGCAAGTAGATAAATCAAAGTCGTGGGATGAGTACGCCGCCCAGGCGCGGCTGCGCGGGCGCGAGGTCATGACGGCCTTTCAATCGGAATTTTCAGATGTCGTCATCTTCCTGACCTTTGGCTATTCGCTTCCGTGGGTGCAATCCGGTCAGGGCAAAAAGCCATTGGCAGATTGCAATTACGGCCTTCTCGCGCCATTTCTGGATGGCATGCTCGATACTGCTGGAAAAAAGGTGCGCTTCGTGGACGGTCACGAACTTTCCTATGGTTTTCGGGAACCGCAGCAGTTTGAGAAGGCTTATAGAATGATGAAAAGCGAACTGCTCCCAATCGTGGCAGAGCCAAAAAAATACGCCGACCATTTTTCTCTCGGTTTTGGCATTTGGATGGATAACTCCAGGCACAAGCTGGGCTGGAGCACAAACGACTTTGGTAAAAACTACTTCACGCCCGAAGCTTACGCCGCCAGCTTGCGCAACGCCGTGCAACATGCGGACGAATATGTTTGGGTTTACACTGAGGCACCGCGTTGGTGGGACAAACAGGGCAACAGCCAAAATCTGCCCGAAGTTTACGAACGAGGGACTCGAGGCGCGCGCGGCAAGTAGCCTCTTCGGAGTTGATGCGTCTGGCTTTGGCCTTGCGGAAGGAGTGTTGCGTGTTTGAAGTTACAACGCACCGCAACGGTGGCGGCAGTAAACCACCGTATTTTAAGGGAGGCTAAAGCCCCATACTCTAAAGCGCATTGATCTGCATCATAGAACCAAGTTTTTTTAACCTATGAAACAGACAAAAGTGCTAACAACCTTCGCTGCACTTTCGGCGCTGGCACTACTGCCGGGATGCGGTGATAGCTCAAATGGTAATTCCGATTCCAATTCAAACTCGATTGCTCCGAGAACAGTAGCCGGGAAAACACTGACCGTGCAAGTAACCAGCGGCACACCAGTGTTTATGGATCATGGTTTCTACACGTTCATGAGTGATAACAATGAGGCTACCTCAGGGACATATCATATCACGGGTGATGGTAACATTCCGAGTAACATCGGAACCTTCACTTACAGGGTCACTGGCAATAATACCGCCGAGTTGGACGAGGTCGAACAATCCGGAACTGTGGTGCAAAACACCCTGACGTTCGACACACCGACGAGTGGGACAATATCCAGTTACATTCCTTCCGGCGCCAATCCAAATGGCGGGCGCCAGACCGGGACTTTCACTCTGCAATAAGAACCCTATGAAACAACCCAAGATGATCGGTTTCTGCATAATTAGCGCAGTTCTGGCGCTATTGGCGGGCTGCGGAGACAACAACAACAGCACGCCGAACAAGGACCCGAATGCAATGGCCCCCGACAACGTTTCGGGAAAACTTCTCACAGTGCACGTGACTAGCGGCACGCCGGTGTTCAAGCCCTCGGGCACTTACACTTTCATGAGTGATAACAACGCCGGAAACTCGGGCACATATCACATTACGGGCGATGGCAACATCCCGAGCAACATCGGCACCTTTACGTATCAAAAAACTGGCAATAACGTTGGTGAACTCGATGAAGTGGAACAATCTGGAACGGTTGTGCTGAACACTCTGACATTTTACAGCGACACTTCCGGTGTGATTTCCAGCTATATCCCATCGGGGGCAAATCCCAACGGCGGGCGTCAGACGGGGACATTCACGCTGCAATAATCTGCCGCGCGGCGAAAAGAGATTAAATTTCCGCGGCTTCCCATTCGTCATCAAGACATTGCGCTTCGGTGCACAATGGGAATTGCGTCCGCTCAAAAATTCTGGTTCCGCAAAACCGCCACAGCTTTCCTCGCTTTGGCGGCGGGCCCGCTATTTTTGAGCGCAGCCGTCCCGGATTTTAAAAAAGACGTTGAACCCATCTTTTCTGAGCACTGCTATCAGTGCCATGGTCCTGAAAAGCAGAAATCAGGATTGCGGCTCGACTTAAAATCCAAAGCATTTCAAGGCGGCGATTCTGGGGTGGCTTTTGTTCCTGGAAAAAGCCGTGAAAGCCTGTTGATCAAACTCGTTATCGGCACTGATCCAGACAAGATCATGCCGCCAAAAGGCAGGCGCTTAAGTGAGGGGGAGATCATTTTGCTGCGTAACTGGATCGATTCCGGCGCGGCGTGGCCCGAAGGGAGTTTTATCGCGCAGTCCCCCAATTCTCAAAAACATTGGGCTTTCGTCCCACCCGCTCGCCCGCTTTTGCCCAAAGTTCGTAATTCCCGCTGGGTGCAGAATCCAATAGATGCATTCATACTTTCGGCCTTGGAGCGGCAAAACATAGCGCCTTCACCCGAAGCGGATCGCCCTTCTCTGATTCGACGTCTTTATCTTGATTTATTGGGTTTACTACCCAGTCCGGAGGAAGTGCGCGCCTTTGTCATTGACCCGGGCACAGACGCTTATGAGCGTTTGGTCGACAAGCTTCTCGCGTCGCCTCATTTCGGCGAGCGTTGGGCGCGCCATTGGCTCGATTTAGCGCGTTACGCGGACACTTCAGGTTATCAGGTGGATCGATTCCGTCCTTATGCCTACGTATTTCGAAATTGGGTCGTAGAGGCCGTAAATAAAGACATGCCTTTCGATGAATTCACAATCGAGCAGCTTGCCGGGGATTTGCTCCCGAACGCAACCCCGGCTCAAAAGACAGCAGCCGGCTTTCATCGCAATACGCTCATGAATCATGAAGACGGCGTAGATGCTGAAGAGTTCCGATGCAAAGCTAAAGTGGATCGGGTTGCCACCACCGGCACGGTATGGCTTGGCTTAACTTTGGGTTGCGCTGAATGCCACACGCACAAGTATGATCCAATCCCGCAACGCGAATTCTACCAGATGTATGCGTTTTTCAATCAAGCCGAGGAGAAGGATGTTCCAGCAGTGCAGGAGAATGAACTGGAGAGATATACGGTCCAAAAGAAGTTTCTTGAAGAAGAGTTGGCTCACGCGAAAACAATTTTGGCGAGCTACAAACCACAAGTTGCTTCCAACCAGTTAGCCTGGGAAGCGCGAGTCGAAATGCCGGCCACGAGTTGGTCGGTATTGACACCTTTAAAAGTAAGTTCCACATCTGGCACAAAATTAAACTTGGAGAAGGACGCTTCCATTCGGGCAGTGGGCAAGGTCCGTCCATTCGACGAATATATCATTGAGACAAGTTCCACAATCAATGGTATTTCCGGGTTTCGCCTGGAGCTTTTACCCGTGACAGGGAAAGCTGCCCGGAACAAACAAAGCGGCGGACTTTTGGCGGAGTTCAGTGTCAAAGTAGTGGAAGCAAATGGGCGCTCTCGCAGAATTGTCCTTCAAAATCCAACCGCTGATTATTCAAAAAAGGAAAATCCTGTAGCAGCCGCCATTGATGGAGACTTGAGCAATGGCTGGAGCGTTGGGTCGCAATGGGACCAGCGGCATGTGGCTGTTTTTGAATCGCGCGAGAAAGTGGATATCCGTTCAGGTGCAAAAATTGTAATCACCGTTGCCCAACGGACCAGCACTCAAAGCGCGCCCGCCCGATTGCGCATCTCTGCCACGGCATCATCGCCACCGTTTTCGGCTGATCTGCTGCCTGACTCAATTTTGGCGGCGCTGAATGCGCCTGTTAAGTCGCGCACTGCAAAGCAGCGCGATGAATTAGCCAAATATTACCGCGAAGAAGTGGATCCGGTCAGCCGCAAGTTGGAGCGGGAAATCCAAAAGCTAGCCGAACGAATGCCTAGCTTTCAAGCTGCGCAAGCGCAGACCTTTCTGGAGAGCACAAACACAAAGCCTACCTTCGTCCATGTGCGCGGTGACTTTTTGCGCCATGGAGAATGCGTGCAACCAGGGACGGTTTCGGCGCTGCATCCTTTCAAACCGCGCTCATCGCGTCCGGATCGATTGGATTTGGCTCGGTGGATTGTCGATCCCGCCAATCCACTGACCAGCCGCGTGACTGTGAACCGATTGTGGCAGCATTTGTTCGGGCGCGGTTTGGTGGAAACAGCAGGCGATTTCGGCGTGCGTGGCCAGGCGCCATCTCATCCCGAATTGCTGGATTGGCTTGCCACAGAATTCCCGCGTCAGGGCTGGAGCCGCAAAGCCATGCTCAGGCTGATCCTTAAATCTGCGACGTACCGTCAATCCGCCAACTCGCGCCCTGAGCTGTCGGACCGCGATCCCCTGAACGTCTTTCTTGCCCGTCAAAACCGCTTCCGACTTGAGGCGGAAATTGTCCGCGATATTTTTCTGGGTGCCGCTGGAAAGTTGAACGCCGAAATTGGTGGTCCAAGCATTCGACCGTATGTCCCTGAAACCTTTAAAGTCCTGGGCAGCGCCGGCGGGTTTGCCTGGGCCGACACGGAGGGAATGGAGAAATACAAACGTGGGTTATACGTCATTACGCAGCGAACGGTCCCGTATCCGGTTTCGATGACCTTTGATAGCGCGAATTCCAGCGAATCCTGTCCGCGGCGGGAATGCTCCAACACACCTTTGCAGGCGCTTACCTTGTTAAATAATTCCATCTTCGTTGAAGCGGCTCAGAATTTAGGCAATCGAATCTTTAAATTGCCTGCTAAAAGCACACGCGAAAGAATTGAACATGGGTTTGAATTGTGTCTTGCACGCAAACCGGCCAGCCCCGAGTTGAATCGTCTGACTCGGCTTTATGAAGACATGTTCCGTTTGACACGTCAAAATCCTGCGGCTGCTGAAAGAATTCTAGGCGAGCTGGACGCAGACCGCGCTGAGACGAGCGAATTGGCGGCCTATATGGCAGTCGCTCAAGTGCTGCTCAATCTGGAAGAATTTGTCACACGCGAATAACATGGACCCAAAAGACATCTTTCAACTTACGCGGCGCGATTTTTTAGTTAATGCCGGTCGCGGAGTTGGCGGTTTGGCATTGGCTTCACTGTTTCAGAAGGACGGCTTGCTAGCGGCTAAATCCGGCCCCTCGCTGAATCCCTTTGCTCCGCGCGTTACCCATTTCGCGCCCAAAGCCAAGCGGTGCATTTTTATTTACATGGAAGGCGGCGTCAGCCAAATCGATCTTTTCGACGCAAAGCCAAAATTGAAGGAATTAAACGGAAAAAAAATGCCGGAATCGCTCACGAAAAATGTGCGGTTCGCATTTTTGCAAAAGGACACGGCCGTGCTCATGGGCAGCCCGCATCCGTTTCGCCGTTACGGAAAATGTGGAATGGAGATTTCCGGTCTCCTGCCCGAGATTGGCTCCTGCGCCGATGATATATGCCTGATTCGTTCGTTACACACTGAGGCATTTAATCATCATCCAGGTGAGTTGCTCATGTACACCGGATCGCAAAGCCTCGGGCGCCCGAGTGTGGGATCCTGGATCACCTACGCGCTTGGAAGTCCCTCCCAGAATTTACCGGGCTACGTGGTGCTGACGGCCGGGCGGGCCCCGAGCGGTGGAAACACCATGTTCGGTTCCGGCTTTCTGCCTTCGACGTACCAGGGAGTGCTTTTCCGAAGTCAAGGCGAACCAGTTCAGGACCTGGAAAATCCCTCCGGGTTCACAGCCGAAATGCGTCACTATGGTCTGGATGCTTTGCGCGACTTAAATCAACTGCGCCAGAAAGTGGTGGGAGACCCGGAGATTGCGAGCCGGCTCGCCTCGTATGAACTGGCGGCCAGGATGCAACTTTCCACACCTGAACTCTGCGATTTAACAAAAGAACCGCAACAGGTGCTTGATGCTTACGGTGTGGATCGCGAGCCAGGAGGCTTAAAAGCGAGCCGTGGTGGCGGACCGGATACTTTCAAGGTTTTTGGGCGGAATTGTCTCCTCGCGCGCAGGATGATTGAGCGAGGAGTTAGGTTCGTCAGCATTCACCATGCTTCATGGGATCACCACAACGATTTGGATCCTGATTTGGTGTTTAATTGCAAAGTGGTGGACCAGCCAATTGGCGCGTTGCTGAAAGACTTGAAGCAGCGAGGATTGCTGGACGACACATTGGTTGTTTGGACCTCTGAATTTGGACGCACACCGTTGGGCGAAAATCGGGCGGCATTTGCCAACGTCAGCGGCCGGGATCATCATCCGTTTGCATTTAGCGGCTGGATGGCCGGTGGCGGTGTAAAAGGCGGCCAAATCATTGGTGAGACTGACGATCTTGGGTGGAACCCAGTGAAGGAGCCTGTCCATGTCAATGATTTGCACGCCACGATGCTGAATCTTTTTGGGCTGGACCACACCAAATTGACTTACCGTTTCCAGGGTCGCGATTTTCGATTGACGGATGTGGCTGGGAATGTGGTGCGCAAAGTCTTCGCATAGCCGCATTGACTATATGGTTTCATTGCCCTAGAAAAATGCCGATATGAACAATATGAGGCATTTTATCGGTATTTCTTTCTGTGCTCTAATCCTTTGTTTCACCGCCCCACTTCCGGCGGCGGAAGGTTACGCCAGCCCGAAGGATGAAGCGGACGTTGCGCGGCTATCCGCCCAATGGCGCGAAGCCGTCCTCAAAAGTGACGCTGACGCCATGGATAAAATCATCGCGGATGATTACACATTTGTGGACCCGAACGGTACCACCTGGTCCAAGGGGCAGGAAATGGATATGTACAGAACCGGGGACGTGAAATTTGAATCGCTGGCACCCGAAATGGTCAAGGTGCGGATATACGTAGGCGGAGCAGTGGTCACCGGGAAACTCACGGCGAAGGGTGCATACAAAAAGACGGATATTAGCGGCGAGTATCGCTTCATCGAAGTCTATGAATCAGGCAAGGGCGGGTGGAAGGCAGTCTACGCGCAATTGACCAAGGTTCCCGAGAAAACGGAGAAGAAGTAGAAGGCGGTTTAAGCTCTTCCACCATTTGCTCTCTAATCTGAAAAGGAAGTTTCAGCGTGCTGACAAATTTTGCAGCGATGTCACCGTCAAGTCCTTAACTCGAAAGAGGGGCTTTCCCGGGGATTCGGTAGTGATAAATTCTTCCACTCCCTGCCGAATTGCGGCTGCAATGTGCAATGCATCAACCGCAGCAAGTCCGTATTGTTTTGCCAAAGCCATGGTCTCTTGGCTGAGCCGTTCGCTTAAGGGTTCTTCCGCTTCTAATCTTTCCCAATGCAGGTTGTAAAATTCGATTTCAGGGTTCTTTCTTTCAAAAGCTGGTTTGGGCAAAACTTCCATTCTGACCAGGTATGAACTGTAAAAGCTCCGAGCGGGCTCCTCCATCACACTCAAAGCGATTTCGGCGTTCTTTCCCTTCCAAGCCGTAATCAGCACGCCTGAATCGAGAAAAGTTTTCATCCCACTCCACCGCGGCGCGCGCGTAGTTCCTCCGCGATGGATTCCGCATCCAGCAGTTCACCACCTGAGGCGATGTAGCGCTGGCGCAATTTGATCAGCTTTTTGCCCAATGCGGTTTTTGGTTTCCATGGCTTAAGTTCCAGCTTGGCCAATTTCTCCGAAACGGCCGCCCGAATGAATTCGCTGCGTGTTTGCCCGGCAGGAATTCGCTGCAAATCAGATTTTGGCAGCTTTACGGTGACAATTTTCAAGCTGTTTGTCATACCCAAATGGTATTACGCGAAAGGAATATTTTCAACGCAAAAAGAAATTCTCTTTGACTGGGGCATAACTTATCCCAACATGTCTTTGAGCAAAGGTTTTGAGCCGCTGCCTGACATAATCCTTATGAAAGATTCGGAGCCCACTGCGCCGAACGCAACCGGCTGCGGACTAATTCTTCCTGCCGCCAGCAAGACGATTCTTGTCTCGAACATTACCAACGCGGAATTCCTCGAGCGCTTTGCCCAGCCGGGGCGCATTGGACTTTCGGGGGGCGTCACCTGGATAGACAAGCTAATCACGCACGCCGAGCGGCACGTCGATAATCAAGAGCAAAGCAGCCTTTGGTCGCATGCTTTTTTGTTTCAGGGCCGTCGCGCTGATAGCCACCATTGGGTGCTCGAATCCGACTTGCAAGTGCATCGCAAGCACATTCAACTAGGCGTGCAGGAAAATCGTATTTCGAAATATCACGACCAAACTCTCTATTCGACTCTGGCCGTGGTTGATTTTGGGTTGAATGAGGCTCAGGTCACCGAGTTGATTCGCGAAGGGCTGGAACTCGTCGCGAACCGGGCGAAATATTCGTTGCGTGAATTATTGGGCACGCTGATTGCACTGCGGAATCCAACGTTGCGCGCGGAAGAAAATCTCCTTGCACGCGAGCGCTCGATGTACTGCTCGGCCTTTGTGCAGCACCTTTTTCGGAAAATAGGCCTCGACCTTGCGCCCGGAGTGCACGCCAAGAATACGACGCCTGAGGATATTTTTCGCACAAAACTGCCTTGCGTGATTTATTTGCTGCAGCGGGACGTGGTGCGCACGAAGCTGCAGCATCTGCGAGTGAAGGTAAAGAGGCGCATCCGGACACGGATGAAGGGGCTAAGGAAAGGGGCATGAGCATTATGTTCCTCCGGCCACCGTATAACCCTGCCTGCGCAAGTCTTCAGCGAGTTCCTGCTCCATTTTGGCGGCGGCCTCATACGGCATCGGGTTGAAGCACTCATACATTTCCGGCAGCAGGCGCACGCCATAGCGCTGCACGATCCGGGCGGCTTTCAAGCCCTTTTTATGATTGGCAAAGCGTTCTTCCGGTTGCAGGCCGGTCATGCCGACATAGATACACGGCTTTTTTGGATCACGATTGGGATTCAG
>DASWRJ010000099.1:0-5476 GCA_036403255.1 Verrucomicrobiia bacterium | reverse complement strand
CTTGAGCGGCCACTTTGAGGCGCAAACCATTAAGCCGGATGAAACCGGTGGCGTCGTCCTGGTTGTAGGCTTTTGTCGGATCAGCTTCCATCGTGGCGATGTGCGGATTATAGAGGCTCACGGGCGATTTGCGTCCTGCCGTGATGATGTTGCCTTTGTAGAGCTTCACGCGAATTGTGCCCGTAACATCTTTTTGACTTTCAGTGACCAGCGCTTGCAACGCGAGTCGCTCGGGCGCGAACCAAAAGCCGTAATAGACCAGCTCGGAATATTTTGGAATGAGCGAATCCCGGATGTGCATGACTTCGCGGTCCATGGTGATCGATTCCATTTGGCGATGGGCGAAATGGAGAATCGCACCGCCAGGGGTTTCATAAACGCCGCGTGATTTCATGCCGACGAAGCGATTTTCGACGAGGTCAACGCGGCCAATGCCATGCTTGCCGCCGAGTTTGTTGAGTGCTTGCATGACGCCGAGCGGCTGGAGCGATTTGCCATTGACGGCGACGCAATTGCCTTTCTCGAAATCGAGCGAGACATATTCGGGTTCGTTCGGGGCGTCTTCGGGCGCGACGCTGAGCTTATACATTTGCTTATGCTCGGGCGCGGAAGCATCGAGCCATGGATCTTCCAAAATGCCGGCTTCGTAAGAAATGTGCAAAAGGTTGCGATCCATCGAGTAAGGCTTTTTGGCGCTGGCTTCCACCGGGATATTTTTCTTTTCGCAGTATTGAATCATCTCGGTCCGGCCGGGGAATTGGTTGCGGAACGCAGCGTCGCGCCATGGGGCGATGACGTTCAGTTCCGGAGCGAGGGCGGCGGCGGTGAGTTCGAAACGGACCTGGTCGTTGCCTTTGCCGGTGGCGCCGTGGGCGATGGCATCGGCATTTTCGGCGCGGGCGATCTCAACCATGCGCTTCGCGATGAGCGGGCGGGCGATGCTCGTGCCGAGGAAATATTGGTTCTCGTAAATCGCCCCGGCCTGGAGCATGGGGAAAATGAAATCACGGGCGAATTCCTCCTGGAGATCGTCGATATAAATTTTCGATGCGCCAGTGGCTTTGGCCTTTTTGTCGAGGCCGTGGAGTTCTTCTTCCTGCCCGATGTTCGCGCAAAAGGCAATCATCTCCGCATTGTATTTTTCTTTAATCCAGGAGAGCAGCACCGAGGTGTCGAGTCCGCCCGAGTAGGCCAAAACAATTTTCATAATTCAAAATCGAACCAGAATGAAAGAGGAAATAAGGCAGCGAGAAAAGAGAAATCTGGGAGGAGCCCTGATTCAATGCCGTTATTTGAGGAGGGCCGTGAAGCCAGCTTGCTCGAAGTGCTTGTCCCCAGTGAGGGCCCTGGAAATGCCTTCATCCCTCATGACTATAAAAGAAATACAATCAGTTAGTGTCCAGTCTTTGTCGCTTCTTGATTCATAGAAGTTAATCCCCGCTTCGAATAACGAGCGAGAGGCAGGCACAACCTTTATCGCGGGACTACTCAGGATGTGGCGGTACAAATCTATGAAGCACTCTCGTTCCTGATGTCTGCTAAGACCGTCGCCCAATTCTGTGAGAACCCAGTCGGTAGTAACTCGAATTGCCTGTAGATTCCTACTGTAAGCAATCGCCTTTTCATGCTGGGGATCGCTTCGGTTCAGGATCGCAAAAAAGAAAAAGGAATCGGCGAAGATGGCCTTCATTTCTTCGGCAGGCCATGGAGATAATGATCGTGATTGCTGGAAAAATCGGCAGGCAAACCTTTAATGCGATCTGCGATGGCTAGCAATCCGTCCGTGAACACTTCAGCTTCTTTCCTGGTTATTGAAGCACCAGAAATGCCTGTCTCAAGCCATTTAGAAAGCCGCCGTTTAGCAGCTAATTTCTTTTCAGAAGGAGGCGCTTTCATTATCACAAAGATAACTGATTGATTTTGCGCAAGCAAACCGATTTTCGGTGGTGTTCCGACTCTTCACTCTACATCGTTCGGAGTGAAACCTGGTTTTTTTAAGCTGCTTCGACTCGGCTCGATATGCACCAGAACATCACGCACCGAAGGGAAAAAGCCTTTAATGTGATCTTTCACGCGGTGGGCAATGTCGTGCGCTTCCTGCACTGACATTCGCGGATCAACTTCGACATGCATATCGACAAAATATTGATACCCCATTTTGCGCACCACGCATTTCTCCACGGCCGCAACTCCCTGGATTGTTTCGGCTTCGCGCCGAAATTCCTCGCGCAATCCGGTGCCGGGAGCGGTATCCATAAGCTCATTAAGCGCTGGGCGCAGGAGCCGCCAGCCGTTCCAGGCAATAATGCCTGCAGCGACTATGGCCGCGATATCATCCGCCGATTCATAGCCTTTTCCGCCGATCAGAGCGATGGTGATGCCCATGGCAGCGGCAATGGAAGTGATCGCGTCACTGCGATGATGCCAGGCGTCCGCTTGCACTGCTGAACTGTCCACGGCATGCGCTTCGCGCGAAACGAAGCGGAACAAGCCTTCCTTCACCACCACGACGGCTACCAGAACAAAGAGCGTAAAAGCTTTTGGACCGCCTTTGGGGAGATAAATTTCGTGGACCGCTTGAATGACAATCCCCGTAGCAGCAAACAAGAGAATCGTTGAGACAAGTGCGGCGGCGATCGGTTCGGCCTTGCCGTGGCCGTACGGATGCTCTGCGTCCGCCGGCGCGGCCGCGATGACCAGTCCCCGCCAGACAATAATGGAGCTGAAGACGTCCGCGAGGGATTCGACGGCATCCGCCACCAGAGCGTGTGAATTGCCGAGAATGCCCGCGGCCAACTTGCCGCAGGCCAGGAGCGTGTTAAGGCCCATCCCCACAAAGGTGGCGCGCAATCCTCGTTTGAGTCGGTTAGTCGACACCGCCGGTAAAGTAAGCGCAGAGAGGTCTTGGGGGCCAGAGGAAAGAGTCGAGCTACGCCCAATACCGATAGTCAATGTCTGGAAAAATATTGTCCGTCGCCTCGATTTGTTCGAGCCAGGGTTGGTCGATGCGCGTGGCCGTGAGCTGCTCATGCAGGGCGATGAAGCGGAGCAGATGATCTTTGACTCGTTTGCGCGCGTAATCAGGGCTGGTGCCAGTGCGCAAAATGAAAGGCCAGTCACTGGCTTGCGCAAGCAAGAGTTCGCGCCCGGCTTGTTTAAGGGCGCGCTCAGTCAACCCGCTGGCCTGGGGAAAGCGGCGGGCCAGATTGGTCATGCGATCCATTGCGACATCCAGATGCGGATAAATCCATTCGTTGGTTTCGTTGAGCCACACCTTGAGATAGCCTTCCTCGCCCCAACTGGAGGGACTGGGCGTCGCCACCTGATGTGTGGTGTGTTCCTTCATATAATCCGAAGGGGAAGTAAGTCGCAGCACTTTCTGATCGTAATACGCCTTCCGGACAAAAAAGTTCAGGAACTCAGGTCCTTCATACCACCAATGACCAAATAGCTCGGCATCATAGGGCGAGAGAACGTGCGGCGGGCGGTCCATGATTTTGCATAGCTCTTCCATCTGCTTCATGCGCGCTTCCAGAAAATGCTGGGCGTGTTCAGCCGCCGCGTCGAGGGCAGCCTGGCGGTCGTAAATGCGTTTTTCCTCCTCGTTGCCCGTGATGGCGTGATATTTGATGCCCGTGAAGCTGCGCATGCCGGTCACGGGCATGTACGGCTTTACGTAGTCGTAATCGAGGTCGTAGCCGATGTCACGATAGAAATCGCGATAGCGCGGATCGCCTGGATACCCTTCATGTTTGCTCCAGACTTGCTTGGCGGAATCCAGGTCGCGGCCAAATACCGCAATGCCGTTGGGAGTATAAATGGGAGCAAAGACCCCGTAACGGGGACGGGGGCGCGCATGCAACAGCCCATGAGTATCGACGATGCACCAGCGTATATTCGCTTCGAGCAGGACGTTCTCAACGCCCTCGGCGTAAGCGCATTCCGGCAACCAAATGCCGCGTGGATCGCGGCCGAAGCAGCTTCGATAATGATCGCGAGCGACGAGGATTTGGGCGCGGATCGAATTGGGGTGATTGTGCAGCAGAGGCAGAACGGCATGCGTCGCCGCAGTGGTAATGATCTCAAGTTTGCCGGCTTCTTGAAATTGGCGAAACGCGGAGAGCAAGTCTTGATTATAGCTGAAGTAGGTTTCGCGCAGTGCGTTAAAGCGATGCTGGTACACCCACGCGAGCGGTTGATAATGTTTGTCCCAGTAAGTGCGGTGAATTTCGCGTTCCGAGAGTTCGAGCAGCCCTTCTAAATGCCGCAGGTAACGGCCCTGCAGCAGCGGGTCGCGGAGCATCGCGCAAAGCGTGGGGGAGAGCGTCATCGTCAGCCGCACGTCCATACCATCGCGAATCCAGCCTTCGATGATTTGAATCAGAGGGAGGTATGTCTCGGTGATTGCTTCGTACAGCCAGTTCTCCTCGAGGAAACGCTCGTGCTCCGGATGCCGCACAAAGGGAAGATGCGCGTGCAGAACGAGTGAGAGGTGGCCTTGCATTTGGTCGTTTAGTGGTGCGGTTTCGCTCGGTCGGTTGGCTGGATTTTCTTGGGCAAATGTACAGCTCTAAGAAACATTCTCAGGCCTTGGGGTTTGCAGCGTTTCGTCTTGAGGATGCTTGCCGACATCGCCCTGGTACTCGGTTCGGCGGCTGAAGGCGAGCCAGGCGCTGCGTTGTTCCTCGTGGTCGGCGGAATTGGCCGCAATAGGCAGTTCGTAGTTGCCATCCGGCAACGCGAACCGATAACTGAAGGTGCCATCCGAGCGTAGCTTGATCGTCCGCCCGCCGATTTTAACTTCCGCGTCAGGTTCGGTCGCGCCATAGATAATCAGCTCCGCGTTGACGTTGATCCAAAACTTTCGCCGCCGCGGAACGCCACCAAACGGGCTGGATATGCTGGTGACAGTCTCAAACGGAAGCGCCCCCGCGGGCCCGGGTCCTGGCTGCGAAAATTGCGCGGCTGTGATGGATGAGATTTGTTCCTGCCACTGACGACGAATGAGTTCAGTGACTTCCAGTGAGCCAATCCAAATGCGGCGGACTGAATCCATCGAGAGGAGTTGCGCCAAAGCCTGCTCCTGCTCTTTAGTCCATGTGCCTGCGGCAATGGCTTTGGGTGTGGGCAAGCGGCGCTTGCCTGCGGCGCGATAATGCTGAATTGCTTCAAGCAGCGGGACATGCTCGGCTGCAGCGCTTTTGACCAGGTCGAGCAACTGCTCGAATTTTACATCAGCCGGCAGCGTTTCGAACCAAACGGACACATCTTCTGAAATTTGATCTGGGGGTGTGAGAGTTGCGCCCGAGGTGGTGATGGTCACCCATTTTCCATTCTTCTGATAATACCCCAACTCGGCAAGGTAGCGAGTGCCGCCCTGGCCGACATTGATGAACCAGTTGCGCGATTCCGGATGGACATGGACTTCGGAGAGCGGTTTTGCCGTGATGCTGTCTTTATAAACGCGCAGGATCAA
>DASWRJ010000098.1:0-2791 GCA_036403255.1 Verrucomicrobiia bacterium | reverse complement strand
ATTATCGAAAGCGCCTTCGATGGTGTAGATATCACCGAGGCGGGTGGAAGAAGCGAGCTTGTTGCCGGGCAAGACCTGCAAAGCGCCAGCTTCGAGGGTGATCCCTTTGGGGATAGGGATCACCGTCATCTTGTAGTATTGCTCTTCGGCAGCGGAGAGATCGGATTTTTTGGAAGCGGCCCGGCTGGCAGGAACCGACAGCGCCAATGCGAGCAAAGAAGCGAAAACAGCACTTAAAAATTTCATGGGGAAAGATTCTTTTACGATTACCAAACGATATCCTCAACAATTTTGACCTGGCCGTTCGCGAACGTGACCGGCACGAGCAGTTCCGCTCGGTCACCACTTCGGCGCACGACCGGTTTAGCTCCAGAGGTGAGTTTTATTTTGATGTGGCCATCAGCCATGAAGGAACCATCTTCTTTGGCGTCAATTTTCGTTCCGCTCCAGGCCCGAAACCAGAAATGAGCCAGAGGCTGGGCCGATTTAACGGTCAGAGTGCGGCGAAAATAGGGATCAATATCACCGCTCACGGGCACCGGATAATCTTCAATGACTGCGTCCTTAAATTCATAACTGAAGATAGGCCGCTGTTTATCATCGAGCTGGTAACCGAGCATTTTATAGCCTGCGGGTGCGCGGGCGGAGCGCCCGGTCAATTCGGGCCATGGTTCAGAGTCTTCGTTCAAGACGGCAAAAGCAGGGCCAGCGGGCAGTTTAAGCACATTGTAGCCGAGGGGCGGCTCGAAACCTTCACCGCGACCGGTGCGATGGCGGGCGGCATCAATGAAAGGCCCCTGCCAGAGCATGGCGAGACGCAGTTCATTGGCATCAAAAGCGAGATTGGCTTTCTCGGGGTAGCCGACGCCGATGGCACGCGCCCCAGCGCCCTGAATGAAGTTGCGATAGATGACTGCTTCCTTGTCGGCGACCAATTCCATTTTGCCCTGCACGAGACCAGGCGGCAGACCGGCATCGCCAGGTTTATTCAGGTAGGCCCAAATGGCATTGATCTGGCGATCGGTGTCGCCGCTCAAAATATCCTGCCGCGCGCTTTTGCCCTCAGGCCAAAAGGCGGGCATGCGGGTGCCAGGCCGGAGTGATTGGGGATCGAGCAAATAAGCATGGAACCAATCGGGTTTCAGGCGCTTGCTCATAAGGGTTAAATCCATGGCCGGAATACCGAGCGATTTTTTGCCGGCAAATGTATGGCAGGAAATGCAGGACATGCCATCGGTGCCGACGAGTTTGCGCCCCCATTTGACGTCCGCAAGGTCGAGCGCAGTATCCCCTGCTCCAAAGCCATCGACTTTCTCGAAGCTCGCGGCAAGCGTCTCGACGTTAGCCGCGCCAAACTGGGGCATGCGCGTGGCCATGTAAGGACGCACAGAGCCTTTATTGACGAGCACGTCGCGAATCCAGGAGGCGCGCAATTTGCGACCAACGCCGGTAAGTTGCGGCGGCATGCGCCCTTCATCACCGAGATCGACATCGCCCAGGACACTAAAAAAGTCGTTGCGCACCCGGCTTGGCCCGCCGATGCCGGCCCGTGTATGACAAGCGAGGCAATTGTTAGCAGTCAACGTATAGGCGACCTGCTCGGCCGCTTCGCGCGGCTTGGAAAGCTTCTCGCGCCCCGCCAGAGTTTTTTGGAGAGCGGCGCGCTGCGTGGAATCGAGCGCGTAACGAGCCATGCCCTTGGGAGGTTCCGGCGCAAGACAGCCGGAGGCCGGATTCAATTCTTTCAAGGCTTTGGCGGTGTATTTGCCATCAAAATTGTCTTTGCCAGTTTGATGACAGGCGGAGCAGCCCATCGAGATAAATAGTTCCTTCCCTTGCGCAGCTTTGGTGGGATCCACAGTGAACTCAACCGAGTCCATCGGGACCATGGGAATGCCTTTGTCGGTGCTCAGGAGCGCCCTTGGGATTTCCTGCTTTTTGAGGCCAGGCCCAGCCATGGATACTAATAATTCAGCGCCAGCGCCGCCATTAAAGTAGAGAACCTCGATCACGTGATCGCCCGGCTTCAGTTGCACACTGCCGCTTTTCTCAGTGGCCGCATGGATTCCGTCGTTTTCGACCACCAGATTTCCATCGAGCAAGAGCCGCGAGCCATCATCCGAGCGCGTGAAGAAAGTGTACTCGCCTGCAGTCGGGATTTTGATGAATCCAGAGAAGCGGAAGCCGATGTTTTGTTCGCGTTTGCGGGACTCGATTTTAAAACCATCGACCACACCTGAGTCTTTGAGCCGCTTCGGATCGAATTTAGCAGCGGAATTGAAATTGCCTTCGAAATACTCATAACCAACACCGGCGGATCGACGGGGCCCGCCCCGCTTCGGATCACCAGACTGGCCGCGCAGCAAATACATGGCAATTGCGGTAGCTTCCGGCTCGGTCAAATTCAGCGAAGGCATTCTGCCTGAGGGACGGACTTTGAGCGGGTCCATGAGAAAGCGAGCGAGTTCTGAGACAGTCGTTTTGCGGCCAAGATGACTCAGTGGCGAGGAGGTTTTATAAAAAAGATCCCAATCGGCTGGCGCCACAGTGCTGGGAGGCAATTTGGGATTTACGAGCGTAGCCGAGTCCTGGGGCACATGACAGGCCACGCAACCCACCTGATGAAAAAGCAGCCGACCTTGCTGCATCTTAGGGGTGTCGGCAAACGGAAGGTTTGTCGGAGCGCTCTTTGCGATGGAGGAGACATAATGAACGAGGGCTTCGACGACGTCACCTTTTTGCGCGGCATCCAATCCGGCAAGCATATCCGGCATGAGGCTGCCTGGTTTTT
>DASWRJ010000097.1:0-6773 GCA_036403255.1 Verrucomicrobiia bacterium | reverse complement strand
GCTGGGGTAGAAGGCCTCCAAAAATTGGGAGAAAACGCCATTTTTTCGGCCACTTTTCCGTACCTTACGGTACTTACGGATGCGATTTTCCATCCGTACATAGAAATCATCAATATTTACGGGCCTCCTTACGGTACTTACGGTACTTACGCTTATTCCAAACATATGCATGCCATGCCTGATCAGCTCTCCGCTCCCAAATACGTGAAATGCGACCGCCTTATCATCGATTGCTGGACCTGATTTTTGCCGTGTCGCCACGAATAGTTTTCTCCAAATTTATGAAAAACTTGAATGCGTCCATCACTGATGGGGCAGAGTGCGAATTGAATCTTGACGAGGGCCAAGTGTCTAATTATCCATTATAGAACGGTAAAGTTTTGCTGGTCTGCCAGCGCGATGAAGTCGGAGATTTATCTACCGTCTTTTTTGTTTCCCCTAAGGGGAAGACAGTAGCATATGAACGCCGATTTTTTAACAGTTTTAGAGTTTTGGGAACGTGAAAAAGGCATCAGCCGCGATATTCTCGTCGCTGCTGTGCAGGAATCCCTTTTATCTGCGGCCAAGAAAGCCATCGGCCCGGCGCGCGAGCTGCGTTGCGCCATAGACCAGAAAACAGGCGATATCAGGGCATTTGCCAAACTTCAAGTCTCCGAAAAGGTTCTCTCTAAACATGACCAGATTTCGGTGTTTGATGCCCGGAGAATTAAACCGGATGCGCAATTAGGTGAAGAATTGGAAGTCGAGGTCACTCCGGCCAATTTCGGCCGCATTGCCTCTCAATATGCAAAGCAATCCTTGATGCAGCATATTCGGCGGGCGGAAAAACAGCTCATTTTTACGGAATTTAAGGATCGAGTCGGGGACATCATCAGCGGCACGGTGCGGCGCTTCGAGCGTTCTGATGTCACTGTGGATCTTGGCAAATACGAGGCGCTTCTGCCAAATCGCGAGCGGGTACCCACCGAGGAATATCAAATTGGCGAGCGGATCCGCTGTTACGTTAAAGCCGTCGAGAATGGGCCGCATGGGCCTGAGATCATTCTGTCACGTGCCGATCCGCAGTTTGTCATCAAGCTGTTCCAGGTGGAAGTATCCGAGATCAGCGATGGGACTATCGAAGTGAAGGGCATTGCCCGGGAACCAGGGTTCCGGACCAAACTGGCTGTATATACGCGGGACGAGAAGGTTGACCCGGTAGGTGCATGCGTAGGCTTGCGCGGACAGCGAGTGAAGAATATTGTCCGGGAGCTGAACAATGAGAAAGTGGACATTATTCGGTGGGATCCGAATATCAAGAATTATATCACAAACGCGCTCAATCCGGCGAAATTGAAGACTTTCGAGATCGATGAGACGAGAAAGCGCGTGAAGATCATGGTCAGTGAAGACCAGTTATCTTTAGCGATCGGGAAGCGTGGACAAAATGCCCGGTTGACGTCTAAGTTAACAGGTTGGCAGGTGGACATAGAACCTGAGCAGGTGATGACGCTCGGGTTTGAGGAAAAAATGGCTCAAGCTGTTCAGGCTTTGGCAGGGGTGCCCGGAATTACGGCCGAACAGGCAGCTGTACTGGTACGGAATGGTTTGACCAGCCTTGAGGCGCTGCTCCAAGCTGAGGCAAGTGATTTGCAACAGATTCCTGAAATAGGTGAAGCTGCTCCGGCGGTTATGGAAGCGGCGAAAGCAGAATATTCGCGGCGGCAATTGCCGCCATCCTGATTTATGAAAGTGTTAGTGATCATCGCTTGCATTGTCCGGTTATGACAACCTTTTGGACAGGCTTGGCGGTGAAAAATATATATGCCCGTTCGTATTTACGACATAGCAAAGAAGCTCGGAATCGAGAACAAAGAAGTCTTGGCGAAAGCCAAGGAGCTGGGCATTGCTGCCGCGCGGGTTCCGTCGAGTTCGCTCGACAAGATCACTGCTGAATTTTTGGAAAGCCACTTGGGCCCGCCCCGAGTGCAAGCGCCACCACCTCCTCCCGCTGCCCCCGAAAAGATTGTAGTCGTAAAATCTCCCGAACCACCTCCGGAGGCACATCCTGTACCCGAACCAGCGCAACCAGCAATTACTCCCTCGCTTGAAAAGACTCCGCCGCCTCCGCCAGTTGAGCACCAGCCCATGATCGTTATCAGAGCTGAAGCACCACCTCCGCCTCCCGTGGAAGACTCTTCCGTCCCGGCCGGTGAGCCTGGGGCTGAAGTGCAGACGCCTGGCCCTGCCCGAGTGGAACCGCCGCCCCCTCCCGCAACGCCTCCCCCACCCCGCATTGGCGAGAAGGTTGGGTTTATTCAATTGCCCACCAAACCAGCTCCGCGCCAACCCGAGCGCGGCACCGGCACATCGCAAAGGCCCCAACAACCGCAACGGCCAGGCGGTCAAGGCCCAGCCGGTCGCCAGGATTTTCAGCGCGGTGGAATGGGTGGACGTCAGGATTTCAGAAATCAGCGGCCCGGCATGCAAGGTGGCCGGCAGCAGTTTGGCCAGGGCGGCCGCGGTGGCGATCTGGCCCCAAAACAAGTCGAGAGCGAGGGGCCACGCATTAATCTGCCTCAAAATGCGGAATTGATTTCGCTGAAGCCACCCATCATCGTCCGGGATCTGGCGGAAAAACTAAACCGCCGGCCATTCCAAATCATAGCCGATTTGATCGAGCTAAAGCACATGGCCACGGTTAATCAGGCCATTGATGAGAATGTGGCGGCACAGATTTGCGCGAAATACGGATTTAAATTCGAAGTCGAGAAGCGCAAGCGCGAACAAGCGATCGTGCATGGGGCGCCCAAGGAACTGGAACTGGACATCGAAGATAAGCCCGAGGAGCTGCGGCCGCGCGCTCCAGTGGTAACAATCATGGGGCATGTCGATCATGGAAAGACGACCCTGCTGGATGTGATCCGCCAGGCCAATGTGGCAGCGGGTGAAGCCGGTGGAATCACTCAGCATATTGGCGCTTATACAATTTCATTTCCGCACCCCGAACATAAAGATCGGCTGCAGCAGATTACGTTTTTGGATACGCCCGGCCACGCTGCCTTCAGCGCCATGCGCGCGCGCGGCGCGAACGTCACCGATGTCGTGGTGCTGGTAGTCGCAGCCAATGACGGCGTGATGCCGCAGACGCTGGAAGCGTTGAATCATGCCAAGGCGGCCAAGGTGCCAATCATCGTGGCGGTCAATAAATGCGATCACCCGAACGCCAACCCGATGAAAGTGCGGCAGCAGCTTCAGGACAAAGGCTTGGTGCCGGATGAATGGGGTGGCGACACGATTTTCGCCGATGTTTCGGCCCTGGCAAAGCAAGGCATTGATAAACTGCTGGAGATGATCATTTTCCAGGCGGATCTTTTGGAATTGAAGGCAAACCCGACGCGTCGCGCCAAGGGAAATGTCATCGAGTCAGGCTTGGGGCCTGGCGGGCCAACTGCGACTGTGCTCGTTCGCAAAGGCACACTGCACGTGGGAGACGCCGTTATTTGCGGCCCCTATTGGGGCCGGGTGCGCGCGCTGATCAATGAGGAAGGCAACCGGCTAAAAGAAGCTGGACCTTCGGTCGCAGTGAAATTACTCGGCTTAAATGGCGTTCCCGAGGCTGGAATTGAGTTCAGCGTGCTGGAGAATGAGAAAGACGCGCGCGAAGAAGCTGGGAAACGGGCGGACGTAGCCCGGCTGGAATCCAATGAAAATCGCAGCAAGGTTACATTGGAAAATCTTTTTGATACTTTGGCCACTTCCAGCGCGAAGGTGTTTAAAGTGGTCCTAAAGGCCGACACGCAAGGGTCTGTGGAAGCCATTGTTGAGGCGCTGAAGAAAATTGAATCGGAGCAGGTCTCTTTGGAAATCATTCACAGCGCGGTTGGAACAATTACCGAATCGGATGTGATGCTGGCATCGGCTTCCCATGGAGTAATCCTTGGTTTCCATACCCGCATCGACAATGGCGTCTCGGACGTTGCCAAACGCGAGGCAGTGCAGATCAAACTTTATTCGATCATCTATGAATTGATCGATGAGGTGAAAGAAGCCATGGCGGGCTTGCTCGAACCGGTCACAAAAGAAACCACCATTGGCGCGGCGGAAGTGCGCAAGCTTTTCGAGCTTTCAAAAGGTGGAAGTGTAGCCGGCTGCGTCATTGCCAATGGACGCGTCACCAAAGGCAAAGTGCGCGTCGTCCGACGGAAGAGTTTGATTTATGAAGGCACGGTCCAATCACTGCGGCGTTTCCAGGATGAGGTGAATGAAGTGCGCGCCGGCATGGAATGCGGCATCCGCATTGATGGATTCGATGATTTTCAAGTGGGGGATTTAATTGAATCATTCACGGTCGAGAAAGTGGCCGCCAAACTTTAATTTGTTCCGGAAATCCTATGTCTTCCCACAGGCTCCAGCGAGTGCGTGAGTTATTGAAGCGCGAGATCGGCGAAGCGATCCGGCGGGAAGTTCCCGTTGAACATGCCGGGCTGGTGACTGTGAACGACGTGGATGTGACAGGCGATTTGCGCAGCGCCACCGTTTATATTGGCATCCTCGGCAGCGCCGAGCAGCAGCGAACCGGTTTGGGCATGCTCCAGAAGAATCGGGCGCGCATTCAGAGTTTGGTTGGGAAAGCTGTCGTTCTCAAATACACCCCCCAATTGCGTTTCATTGTGGATGAATCCGTCTCACGCGGGAACCGAGTGCTGGCCATCATTGAGGAACTGGAAAAGCATTCGCCAGTGACGACATGAAATCCTCGCGCATCATTCAGCGTGTTCTGGAAGGAATACGCGAAAGCCAAAGCATCTGCGTCGTGGGACACGTGCGGCCTGATGGCGATTGCATCGGCTCCCAGGTTGGTCTGGCGATGGCACTACAAAATCAGGGCAAAAAAGTCCGCTGCTGGAATCAGGACCCAATCCCCCGCAAGCTCGCCTTTCTGGATACAGAGAAACTGCTGGAGCAGCCAAAGCCGGGCTTCGAATTCGATTGTGTCATTGCCACGGATTGCGCCAGTTTCGAACGTCTGGGGACGACGGGACCATGCATTCAGCAGCGCAAGCTTTTCATCAATATCGATCATCACGAGAGCAACACGCGTTATGGGGACATCAATTGGATCAATCCGCGCCAGCCGAGCACAGGCGAGTTGATCTTTAGACTATTGCGCAGCGCCAATTGGGCGATCACATCCCCGATTGCGGATTGTTTGTTTACAGCCATTTCGACCGATACCGGATCATTTCAGTATCCGACCACCCGGCCGAGCACGTATCAGGTCGCTGGCAAATTGGTGGATCGCGGCGCCAATTTGGCGAAAGTTTGCAACGAAGTTTACCAATCTTATCCGCTCTCGCGCGTGCGCCTGCTGCAAACTTTGTTTAACCGATTTCGGCTGGCGCATAATAACCAGATCGCCTACTTCTGGCTCAAGCAATCCGACTACGCCCGCACAGGGGCCGAGCCGGATGATTCGGAAGGGTTGATCGATCATTTGCGCGCGATTGAACCGGTAGTGGTGGCTTGCGTTTTTGAAGAATTGGAACCGGGCCTGGCCCGCATCAGCCTGCGTTCCAAAAGCGACCAGGTGAATGTAAACGAGATCGCCCAGAAATTTGGCGGCGGCGGGCATGCCGCGGCTGCCGGTGCACGGATCAAAGGGACGAGCCCGCGCGTGCAACGGCAGGTTTTGAAAGAATTGAAAAAGGCCCTCAACTCGTCGCATTGAAATGTTACCTGCATTTGGCGCTCTCGATGGCGCGATTCTCATCGACAAACCTGCCGGACCGACCTCGCACGATATTGTCGAGAATGTCCGAAGACAATTTCAGATCGAGAAGGTAGGCCATTGCGGAACCCTCGACCCGAATGCGACGGGGCTGCTGATACTGTTGCTGGGACGGGGAACGAAGCTCTCGGAAAAGCTTATGTCGGATGACAAAGTTTACTCTGGCAGCATGAAATTCGGCGAAACGACTTCCAGCTACGATACGGATGGTGATTTGATTGCATCAATGCCAGTGCCGCCGTTGACCTTGGAAGAGCTAAACGAAACAGCGGACACTTTTGTCGGGGACATCATGCAAACTCCGCCGATGGTCTCAGCGGTCAAGAAAGATGGAGTGCCGTTGTACAAGCTCGCGCGCAAAGGCATGGAAGTCGAACGCAAGGCGCGGCTGATTCATGTCTACACCTTCAAATTTTCGAGCTACGAAGAACCGCACGGTTGGTTTCGGATTGCATGTACGAAGGGCACATACGTCCGGAGCATTGCGCATGAGTTTGGCCAAAAAATTGGTTGCGGCGCGCATCTAGCCACATTGCGGCGGGAAGTCTCAGGAAAATTCGATGTGGCTGACGCAATGCATTATGAGGACGTGCTTATGCTTTCCACCGGGGAATTGGAGGAGCGCGTCATCCCGTTTCTGAATTTGGCACGGGGCTGAGGTGAAATGGAAATTCTGCATTCAGCCGCGGAGTTGAAAAAGGAGGGCCGCCGGTTTTGCTCGGCGATAGGCGTATTCGATGGCGTGCATCTCGGCCATCAACAAGTGATACGCCAGGCGGTCACGGATGCGCAGCAGTGCGAGGGCAAATCGCTCGTGGTCACTTTTGATCGGCACCCCAATGCGGTCGTCGCTCCCGAACGGGTGCCGCCGCTCATATATTCACTGCCCCAAAAGATGCGAGCCATTGCCGCGCTTGGCGTTGATTTGGCCTGGCTGATTACATTCGATCAGGAATTCAGCCAGCGTTCGGGAGAGAAGTTCATTCGCGATTTGGTTCGAGAC
>DASWRJ010000096.1:0-3154 GCA_036403255.1 Verrucomicrobiia bacterium | reverse complement strand
CCGTTATCCAGCTTGCCAGTGTAGGGGCCAAAGACGGGCACCGTGGGAGAAATGTTATATTTAGCGCGGAAGGCACTGAGCACAGGCGCATTCGTGGGATCGAAACTGACCAGAAGCAAATAACTATTTGCGGCTGCCACCGTATTGGAGGGGAAGGAAAAGGTGACCGCTTTCTTCACTTTCCAAACGTTCGTGGGATAAGCAGCGTCATAGAGCGGCACGGCTGATGCAGTAATATTGTGCAGCTCGATGTATTCGTCAGCGACGTTGTCATTCGTGCCGTTATCCGGCGGATGATACATGATTTCACTGATGACGATGGGCCCCACCTTTGGCAGCGAGTTCAGCAAGCCGGTGCCGGTGCGGAATTGCTGGACAGTGTCGGGATTATCAGCGCCGAAAGTGCGCTGCGCCATGGCCACAAAATCAACTCCAACACTGGTCGAGTAACGTCCGAAGGAGACGGCGTTTGCTGCCGCTCCAAAATCAACAACGCCCCGATACCCGGTCAAATTACCATTTGTGAGCGCGGCCGAGACATAGACCTGGTCGCCTTCAGGATTGAGCAAGAAACTCGTCGCTGTGCCAGGCAATGCGTTGAACTGATAAGCATAAAAAACAACATAACCGTTCGGCTGCAACACGGTGCCGTCCGGGATGCGATATTTCTTCAACGTGTGCTTCGCATTGCTCAAATACCAGCCGCCAATGTTCACAGCATTGCCGGAGAGATTGTGCAACTCGATTGCATTCTCGAAAGGAGACGAGGTGTGCGTCAGCACTTCGTTGACCACCACATCAGGCAAAGGAATGAAGTTGCTGTCCGCCGGAGTTGCGGAGCCAGGGAAGCTTGTAATGTTCGTGCTGCCATCCGGTAAACGGCCCTGGCTCACATCGGTGAGCTGAGTACCGAAAGCGACGCTGTCAATGAGCGTGGCATCGGGCCATGAAATGCCAATGAACTCGCCGGAAGCACTCAAGTTAAAGCCGGTATGATCCGCGCTAATCGGAGTTCCCGCAAAGAACTGCTCGAAACCGTAAAGGGCAGTGCCAATGAAGGACAGCGCCGGGATCTGGAACTTCTTGCGCTTAGCCGGCGTGCTCAGGTCGTCGGTCAGGTAAAGGCCGCTCAAATCCACTGGTTGCGGATTCGGATTATAAATTTCAAACCAGTCGTCGCCCGCGCTGGGCGCGGCCATCCATTCATTGATTTTAAGTTGTGCGCGATCGCCCAGCGTTGCGGAAATATTATGTGAGGCAAAAGTCGGTAAACCCAGCACCCAATTTGTGCTCCCGTCTGGAATGCGGCTAATCGAGTAATCATTGGCCTGCACGCCATAACTGATACTGTCCAGCAGCGAGCCGCCATTGGCGAGTTTGTCGTAAAGGTAAACTTCTCCGCCATTGTCCTTAAGGCCAAAACCTGTGTTCGGCCTTGGGACGGCGTTGGAAGAAATTGGCAGCGAAGGATCAAACAGCACGACCATATAGGCGCCGGAGGCCAGGGAAATACCTGCGGGAAAGACGTAGTCGCGTGGGCTGGCGGCATTGATGGTCAAGCTCATGTCGGCGAGGCTGACCGCATTGCTGGTGGAATTATACAGCTCGATCCAGGATGGTGTTCCCCCATCGGTGTTCGTGAAGACGGTTGAGTTCTTCGCCAGAACTTCATTTATGACCACTTGCAAGCCATTAGGCGGCGGCGGACCGGAATTTGGCGAGCCTGGAGTCGCCGTGACAAAGAACGCAATGTTGGTGCTGCCATTGGGACTGCGTCCCTGGGCAATGTCCGTACGTTGTGGCCCATAAAGAACATAATCAATCAGGATTAAATCTTGATCGAAGAGGGCGATTTCGCCTCGATCCGGATTTAATTTGAAATTGAGATGTGCCGGTCCCGAGGAGCTGTTGCCATCGGGTTGGAACACAGCAAAACCATTCGCAGGAATATAACTGAGAGGCGCGATTTGATGACGGTCTGGCGCGCCGATGGGAGTATCGGTTAAATATAAATCGCTTAAGTCCACCGGCAATGAATCCGGATTATAAAGTTCCAGAAAATCAGTGGAGTAAATGATTCGGGCGTCGGTTAGCCATTCATTGATCTTCAGTTTATGCGGATTGCCTGTGCGAGCCGCAATATTGGCCTGGCCAAAGGTTGGCGCGCAGAGTGTCCATTCTCCGCTCGGCATTCGGCCAATTGAGTAATCTGCTATTTGAAGGCCGTAGGCGACTGAATCCAATAGTTGGCCATCGGATGAGAATAAATAAAGAGTTTCACCATCTTTGTTGAGGCCAAAGCCCAAGTGAAAACCGGCGGGTGTCGAGTCGCTGTCCGCATATAAGACTAGATAACTGCCCGCGCCCATCGTGGCTCCAGGAGGGAAAATAAATTTGCCCGGCGCATCCAGATCGTCCGTCAAGCTCATCCCGGCAAGACTGACAGGAACAGAGGAGGCATTATAGAGTTCGACCAGGTCCGGGAATTTCGTTCCGACAGGAACGGCGCTCTGGTTTTCCGCCAAGACTTCGTTCAAGCGAACACGCGAAAGATTGGTATTCACAATCCAAGTGCGCGAAGCGGTCACTCGCCCGGAAATGCCAGCCGTGAGCGGGTAAACAAACGCATCATCCTGGTAAAAACCTGCATCGTTTTTCCCGATGACGTAGACGGTGTGAGGTCCTGGAGCCAGATTGCTGATCGTGATGGTGGGTGGATTCGTAAAGGGCGAGTTATTGGTCACCGGAATTTCGGCACTCCAGGCCCCATTATCGAGGTTCCATTTGTAGGCCATCCAACCCCAGCCTTGGGGCGCATTTGTGCCCCAATTAAAAGTCCCAGCCGGGCCGAGGGTCAGTGTCACTGTGGTCTCGGGCGTAGCCTCCGGCGGTTCACCGGAAATCGCGATGCCGTGCGGTTGAAAACCGCCGCCCAGGTTTAAACCGCCAAAGCCGATTCCGAGCGCTGGAGAGCCGGGGAGCAGTTGCGCTGCCTGGCGGACTAGCGCCGCAGTCGCATTGGTTGGCTGAATGCCAGCGAGGGCGGGAAGGTTAAGCATCGGGTCCACATACAAATTGCCTGTGCCCGCGCCGATCCATTGATTTGTCGTTCCAGCAAAAGCAGCCGGGAAAATATTATGGTCAAAGATAACGG
>DASWRJ010000095.1:0-6751 GCA_036403255.1 Verrucomicrobiia bacterium | reverse complement strand
ACACAATTCCCTTTGCGTGCTCGGCCTCCACGTCCACAAACAAATGTCGCTCCCGGATATCCACGGCGCCCAGCGTCTTTGCAGGCAGCCCTGTTTCACCCAGAATTGTGCTGACCACGTCCTCCGCTTTGATGCCTGAGGCTGAGCCCACATTCATGAACAGGCGAGTCTGGCCCCCCGGCGTGCGGCGGCTCTGTTTCGGGGCGGGCGCCTCGCTTGGCAACTCGCCGCGCGGCGCCGTCCGCTCCGGCGCAGCGGGCTTTTTATGCTCCTCACTTGAAGGAACAACTGGCTTAGTCTCTTGGACAATGGCTGCCGCCTCAGACGCTGGTTGCTTCTTTGGTACGGTCGCTTCCACAGGCGGGGTCACCGGGTTAGGTCGAGGTTCACGCACTCGCATGCTTGTTTCGCGGCTGCGCGAGGGTGACCGCTCTCGTTCCGGTCCTCGTCCGCGCGCAGGCTGGTTCCGCCCTGCGGTGCGCTCGGTGAAACCTTCCCGGGGCTGACGCCGCTCAGGGCGGCTGTTCTCCTCCTGCTCCATGCCGCGCCTGGACGGCACCCCTTCCGCTGCCTGCCACAGGTGCAAAAGGGCCGAAGCAATGTCCGTCGAGGCAAAGCCTTCCTCGAGCAAGCGTTCGACCAGATGATCCTGCCGCTGGAATTCACCGCTTTGCAGCGTCGCGCGCAAACGCTCCAGCGTCGCGCTCGCCCGTGCTTCTTCCACTTCCCCCTCCGTCGGAATTTTCGCCCGCTGAATCCTCGTTTTAGTGAAGCGCTCGATATGGCCCACCTGGAACAGTTCCCGTCCCGCCACAAAGCTAATCGCGCGTCCGCTCCGCCCGGCCCGGCCAGTTCGGCCGATGCGATGCAGGTAATCCTCCGGGTCATACGGCAAATCATAATTGAACACGACCTGCACATCATCCACGTCGATGCCACGCGCCGCCACGTCCGTGGCCACGAGAAACTCCAGGCCAGACTTGCGGAATTTATTCATCACTCGATCGCGCATGTTCTGGGTCATATCCCCATGGAGACGATCCGCCGAGTAGCCCTGGGCGTTGAGCTGATCCACCAGGTCATCCACCATCGCTTTGGTATTGCAAAAAATAATCCCGAGTTTCAGGTCATGGATATCGATCAGGCGGGTCAGCAGTTCGATCTTGAAGCGCCGATCCACTTCGTAATAAACCTGCTCCACCGTCGGCACCGTTCGCGCCGTCTCTTCCATCTGGATGTTCCGCGGGTCGCGCGCGTGCTTGCGGATCAATTCCTGGATCGCTCGTGGCATCGTCGCCGAAAAGAATACGGTCTGGCGCGTGGCCGGCACCGCCTTGAGAATGAACTCGATGTCCTCGCGAAAACCCATGTCGAGCATCACATCGGCTTCATCCAGCACCACCATCTTCACTGCATCCAGCCGTAGCGTGCCCCGCCGCATGTGATCCATTACCCGCCCGGGTGTGCCAATGACAATCTGGGCGCCCTGTCTGAGCCCAAGGAACTGCCGCTCGTACGATTGCCCGCCATAAATCGGCAGGGCATGGATGCCTTTCTTGAAATGCGCCAGCTTGTGGATTTCCTCAGAAACCTGCACCGCCAGTTCCCGGGTCGGACATAGAATCAGCACCTGCACCTTACGCTCTTGCGGATCAACCTTTTCCACTGCGGGTACTCCAAACGCGGCCGTTTTGCCTGATCCAGTCTGCGACTGCCCCACCACATCCAACCCCTCCATTATCACCGGGATGGCCTGCGCCTGGATCGGAGAAGCCTTCTCAAAACCCATTTTTTCAATCGCCTTCAACACCTCCGCAGAGAGGCCCAGTTCAGTAAACAGTTTCGTGCTCATACGTTTTTACGCTCACCGGGGCAAGATAGCATATTGCACCTCCCAATGGCGATGTCCCGCTTGCAAAAACCTTTTTAATCGACCTAGTACCTCGTAATCAATTTGCTTCCTGGAAAGCCGCTTGGAACTGCTGTAACCAAAAGCCAGTCTGTTCAGGATTGCAGCGCTCCTCAAAGTCCAGTAACATTTAACCTGATGCGATTGACAATCGAAATTCCCGACAAGCTTGCCGAACAATTGGAACCGCAGCGCGAGCGCGTCGCTGAGGTGATTGCGCGCGGTTTGCGCGGCAGTTGGTCATGCAATTCTCCCCTGAGACGCGAGGTAATCGATTTTCTGGCCCGGCAACCCACGGCCGAGGAGATTATCGGCTTCCGTCCCATGGAGGCCTCAGAAAAAAGAATCCAAGAGTTGCTTACCCGTAACCGGGTTAATACCCTGACTCAGGAGGAGGAAGCTGAGCTCGACGAAATGTGTGAAGTTGACCGTTTTATTTCACTGCTGAAAACACAGGTCCTGCTTAAAGCTTCCCCCGGGACATGAGCGGTGCCTTAATTTCGGCAACCCTTCGCGCGGCAGTTCGGGAACGCGCCGCAAAATCTTGTGAATATTGTCGAATGCCCGAGATTGCCACCTTTTTCCCACACGAGCCGGATCATGTCATTGGGACACAACATGGAGGACATTCCACTCTGGATAATTTGGCTCTCGCCTGCGCCCAGTGCAATCGTATTAAAGGACCGAATATTGCCTCCGTTGATCCGCAGACTCAACAGATTGTGCCTCTATTTAATCCACGAATGGAAAAGTGGACTGACCACTTTCGAATGGAAGCTGGGCGAATCGTCCCAATGACTGCACCGGCCCGGGCTACAGCGCGGCTTTTAAGATTCGATCAACCCGAGCGCCAAGAGGCGCGGCAGAATCTATGGCGTGCAGGGCGGCTCTCGGGTTAACGCTGCCTGTGCGGAATCGAACGCGTCTCGCAATTCACAGCGCCACAGTCTTCAACTGTTGCCCACATTCTCGGCTGGCATAGCTGCATATCGTGACCTGGGCGCGAAATCTCATCCGCAGACCCACCTCCGGGCGGCGGTAATTTCCGGCCATAATCTCATTTATTTTCAAAAACGTCGCTCCCAGACCGTAGTAACACTAGCCATTTTAGCTGATGAATAACAGATGCGGCAAAGGGGGAACGGGAATTCCTTTACTGGTCTGCCTCTCAGGAAATGGGGAATGGTTCGAAAAATATCGCAATCGTTAGAGAAGATGCTAGTATGAAAACACACAATCCTGTCCACATGGTCTGCGCGCGTCCATGTTCGTTGCTTTTGCTGGGACTGGCGGGCTGGTTGGCTGGCATCTCGCAAAGTGCCGCACAATCACCGCCCACGCTCCAGATTTATGGTCCCTATGGCGTGAGTGAGAATGCAGGCACTTTGACTGTGGGCATTGGCTTGACCCCGCCATCTACCCAGCCTGTCAGCGTGAGTTTTGCTACAATAGATGGGACTGCGCATGCCGGGACCGACTATGGTGCGCGAAACGGTACCATCACTTTTCAACCTGGTGAAAACTTCAAAAATATCTCGGTTCCCATCTTCGATAATGGCCAGGTGGACGGCAGCCGCTATTTTTCCATTCAATTTTCAAATGTGGAAGGAGCGCTCCTGCCATCCTATTCTTCCTCCCTTTTCCTAAGCATTTCTGACAATGAGTTGCCCAATATTGTCGCGACATCGTTCAACCCCGGCAGCGGCGTCTATGGATACGATGAAACCATCGGCACCGTCAAAAAGTTGGTTTTGCAACCAGACGGCAAGGTCCTGATTGGCGGCGATTTCAATACAGTCGCTGGAAACTTGCGCAAAGGTTTTGCCCGCCTGAACAGCAACGGCTCGTATGACACTAATTTCAATTTTGGCGCGGGCACCGATGGCAAAGTACAGGCCCTGGCTCTGCAACCCAACGGCCAAATTTTAGTCGGCGGCCAGTTTGCCACCGTAAACGGTTTGGGCCACGCCAATCTGGCGCGAATAAACCCCGATGGCACGGTGGAGAATTCTTTTACCGCCTCTACTGATGACAGCGGAGTCGTCTATAGCCTCGTCGTGCAGCCAGACGGCCGCGTGCTGGTCGGTGGTAATTTTCAGAAAGTGAATGGCTCATCGAGGTATTGCCTGGCTCGGCTCCTGCCGAGCGGCGCCTTGGATTCCGCATTCCAGGTCAGCGCTATCACAAATATGTATGTCCGCGGCCTCGCCTTGCTGCCGGATGGCAGAATTGCCGTGGCCTGCAATGCCACAAATGCTTACCTGAACACGTACATCGCGCAAAGAGTGTTGTTGCTCAATAGCGATGGCTCGGTAGATCCATCTTTCGTTGCGGCCGGGCCCTATGCTTATGACGATTTGTCCGGCATTGCCCTGCAACCCACCACCGGCAAGCTGCTGGTCTATGGTGCATTTGGTTATTTCTCCGGACAATATCGTAACAGCGGATTGGTCCGGCTGAATATGGATGGTTCTGTGGATGCGCTTTTCAATCCCTATGTCGGGTTTTTGCCAGTGCAGGATTTGGCCTTCCGGCCAGACGGCAGCATGATAGTCGTGGGAAATGACAAGTCCTCCTTTCCCGTGCCGTCTTACTATTCACCTCTAGTGCTGACCAGCCTCAATGCCGCGGGAGGTTTCGAACCTAACATCACCAGCGTCCAGGCGGATAATCCCATCAATGCGGTGGCTATTCAGCCGGATGGCCGCATCCTCGTCGGAGGCTCATTCACCGCCATCAATTCGGTTTCAAGGGTCGGAATTGCGCGCCTGGATTTCCAGGGCACAACTGGGAATGCCTTCAACTTCACCAAAGCGACATTTACAGGCCATGAAGAAGATGCTGGAACCACCATTCAAATCCAGCGCTTGGGCAGCAGCACCGCCGCAGCCTCCGTGACCTTCTCCACAAGCGATGGCACCGCTCAATCCACCCTGGATTATATAGGCCAAACGAATGTCATCACCTTTGCTCCGCTGGAAGTGCAGAAAAGTATTTTTATTCCGTTACTCGATGACTCGCTGGTGGAGCGCGATGAAACGGTGCAGCTCAAATTGACCAATCCTTCCGCGAGCGCTGAAGTTGGCGCCCAGGGCATAGCAACGTTAGTAATCCAGCAGGAAGAGCGGCCTGTGTTGGTCGATACAAGTTTCAATCCAGGCACAGGCGCAAACCGAAAAGTTTATGCCATTGCCCGACAACCCGATGGCAAACTCATTATTGGCGGCCAATTTGTTACCATTAACGGAATGCCCCGCAATTACATTGCCCGCTTGAATACCAATGGGACTGTCGATCAGAGCTTTAATGTCGGCACAGGCCCTAACAGTTATGTCCGCGCATTGGCGCTGCAGCCAGACGGCAAAGTTATCCTCGGCGGGCAATTCTGGTCCGTGAACGGGATTTCCCATTACGGAGTTGCCCGCCTCAACACTGACGGCTCTCTCGACACAAACTTCAACGCGACGATCTATGGCGGAGGCGAGGTGGTTAATTCTCTGGCGCTCCAACCGAACGGCCAAGTTCTGGTCGCGGGAACATTTTATGCCGTCAATGGATATAACTCTTATTACCTGACCCGTCTGAATTCGGATGGCTCTCTCGACCAGGCATTCTCGATCAGTAACGCTTCCAAGCCGTCTATCACATTGGCTTCCGTGGCCTTGCAATCCGACGGTAAAATTCTCGCCGGCGGCTACTACTCGGCTGCCTTGCTTCGATTTCAATCGGACGGCTCATGGGACACCAATTTCGCTCCCGCCGGCCTCTCGTTCACGAATAATTATTTTAATTACGGTCGGATTAAAGCGCTCAAAGTTTTATCGAATGACCACATTCTCGTTGGGGGACTATTTCGAGAGCCGCACCGAAATATTGCCCGGCTCAACCCAGATGGCAGTCTCGATTCAAATTTCAATCCAGGAACGGGCGCGAATAATTCGGTAAACGTGATCGCCCTGGATGCCGGTGGCAAACTGGTCATTGGCGGCGAGTTTTTCAGTTACAATGACACAGCCAGCCGTAGGCTTGCCCGACTCAATGGCGACGGCAGTCTGGATTTCACATTCAATCCCGGCACAGGCGTGAATGACGAAATCCAGGACATTTTGATCCAACCGGATAATAAATATGTTCTTGGCGGCGAATTCAGCGCCGTCAATGGCATCAACCTCGATCACATCGCCCGTGTTTATGGCTACCCGGTCAGCTTCCAGAGTATCAGTTGGAGCGACATCGACCTGAGCGTGCATGAGAGTTCCGGTGCCCAATCGCTAACCTTGCGACGTTACGGCAGTAGTTCTAATACCATCTCCGCCAGCTATTCCACGGCTGACGTTACCGCGCACAGCGGCGTGGATTATATTGCGCAGAGCGGGACCATTACTCTTGGTCCGCTCGAGACCACCAAATCAATTTCCATTGCAGTCATTGACGATGGGCTCCCGGAAGAAGAAAATGAATTCTTCCAGGTTGTTGCTTCCCCAGTCACTCCTGGCCTCGAGCAAGGCTTGAATACTGTTGCCACCGTCACAATCAAGGATAGTCAAACGCCCCTTTACCAGGATCATAGTCTCAATGTTAATTACTCCCCCTATGGCAATTTAAATACCGTTTTAGTGCAGTCAGACGGCAAATTTCTCGCCGGAGGCTTATTTTATTATCCGAACGGCCCAACGAATATGGCCCGATTCAATAGCGACGGCTCTCTCGACAAATCCTTCCTGGCCACCGGCACAGATGGCGAGGTGCGCGTCATTACCTTTGATCTGGATGGAAACCTTTTGGTCGGCGGCAGCTTTGTGCAGATGAATGGCAGCTCGGCTCGTTTTCTCGCCAGGTTAT
>DASWRJ010000094.1:0-4884 GCA_036403255.1 Verrucomicrobiia bacterium | reverse complement strand
GCTTTGGCCGATGCACTCGCCGGCAATGCTCCATCCAAAGAAGCTGCCGAGATCGGGCTGCGCATCATGAACAGCAGCGGCCGGCGCGACGATCGCCTGGCGCAACTTTTCAGCGCCGCGATTGGCGGCAGCAAAAGCGTGAAACCAATGAATCGTGACGAAACGCTGGCTTTGGCAGCGGAGGTTAAACGCGATGGTGATGCCAAGGCAGGCGCGCAAATTTTTCAGCGGACGGAGCTCGGCTGCCTCGTCTGCCATTCCGTCAACGGCAAGGGCGGAAACATCGGTCCAAACCTCAGCGCGCTCGGCACCGCTCAACCGATTGATTTTATCATCGGCGCAATTCTCGAACCGCAAAAAGAAATCAAGGAAGGCTTCATGTCCATCTCAGTGACAACAAAAGACGGGGACGAATTTCAAGGCTACGGGATTCGCGAGACAAAAGACGAATTTGTGCTGCGCGATGCGTTGCAGAATAAAGAAATACACATCGCGCAAAACAGGATCGCAGCCAAAAAACAAAATGGATCGCTCATGCCTTCGGGGCTCGCGGAGAATTTAACCCGCGCCGAGTTTCGCGACCTAGTCAAATACCTGAGCGAGCTTGGTAAATAATGAAAAAGGTCAAATCTCCGCCTCCGCCGCGTAGCGCAGGTTTCCAACCTGCAGTATCGCTGGCTTCTAGCCTGCCTTGCGTTGTCAAGGCGTTAGGCGTGGGCCGTCAGCAGCGGTCAAATCACCGGCGTCACCTTTTCAGCCTCGCTGTTCATCGCGTCCTGCACGATTTCGCGTTTGCGCGTTTTCTCGACGACTCTGGTATTCACGCCAAGATACTCACTCAGCGGACAATATTCCGTGGCCGCCGTGTAAAATCCGGTGAAACCGAAAAGCAAGGCTTTCAGCCTGCCATAGATGCCAACGCGGCCAAAGAGCGCTATGGCGAGTCCGCTAATGCCAACGGCGAAACGAATGCCGCGATCCAATCCTCCAACATTTTTCTTCATAGGTCCTCCAAATCCAGCTTCGGCATTATAGCGCACTTTTGCCGGGAGCGG
The DNA here is from genome assembly GCA_036403255.1 of Verrucomicrobiia bacterium. Classification (GTDB taxonomy): domain Bacteria; phylum Verrucomicrobiota; class Verrucomicrobiia; order Limisphaerales; family JAQGOV01; genus JAQGOV01. The sequence continues at coordinate 3,829 of DASWRJ010000094.1, read as the reverse complement.
TGGCGGGGGTTATTGCCCATCTCGGACCTAAATCGGTGTGGGAAAAATCTTTCTGCGCTCGAAACGGCGGTATTCCTTGTATCCGGCCTGCCGCGCCAATTCCAGGGCCGCGCCAAAATCCTGTCCGACTTCATTTACGGCGTGCGCGTCCGATCCAAACGTAATTTCAATCCCGGTGCCAATCATCATGTCCACAAAACGCCGGCTTGGATAAATTTCTTTGCAATCCTTTCGCAGCCCGGCGGTATTCAGCTCCACAGCCACATTCGAGCTTTTCGCTGCTTTCAAAAAAAGCTCAAAAAGCGGCCCGAGGTCCTGCTTCGGATAAAATCCGAATTTCTTCGGCAAGTCAGCGTGCCCGATAATTTCAAAGAGCCCGCTCTCCGCCGCCGCTGTGAGCCGATCGAAATAAATCTGCCAGACCGAATAAGGATCGCGCGATTTCCATTCCGAAAGCTTGCTCGGGTTATCGATGGCCCAGTCATCCGAAACATAATGCACGGAGCCGATCAAGTAATCCCACGGATGCCGCGCGGCCAAATCGCGAATCCAGTCCTCGTGCCCAGGCAAATAATCGACCTCGAGCGCCAGCTTAATAGTAAGCTGCGGATGCTCGCGCCGGGCTCGCTGGACTTTTGCGACGTATTCGTCAAGCTGATCGAGCCGCATCCGCCAATCGTCAAAACCATCACGCGCCATCGGAGAATGATCCGTAAATCCAATTTCCGTAAAGCCAAGCTCGAGCGCGCGTGCGGCATATTCGGTCGGCTCGCCCGTGGCGTGTCGGCACAGGGGCGTATGCATGTGATAATCGGCGGGCCAGCTCACGATGCGATATTAAGGGGCGCTGCAACGCTTGAAAGCTCAAATTCAGTTTTGCCGGCAACCGAGTTGAAAAGCATTTGCCCGAAGTCTTTTTATTTGCGTTGGGGACTCTTGAAACTTGCATTGGGCATGCTATTCTCCCTGCTCCCGGACGCTGTCCGGCCAAAAACTAACAACTAAAAAGCATTAGATTATGGCACTCCGATTAGGCGATACCGCCCCAAATTTCACCGCAGACACCACTGAGGGGCGAATTGACTTTCATCAATGGCTTGGCAGCGGATGGGGCATTCTTTTCTCGCATCCGCGTGATTATACGCCCGTCTGCACGACTGAGCTTGGCGCGGTGGCGAAGATTAAAAACGAGTTCGACAAGCGCAACACGAAGGTGATCGCGGTCAGTGTCGATCCGCTCGACTCGCATAAAGGCTGGATCTGCGACATCAACGAAACGCAGAACACGAAAATGAATTTCCCGATCATCGCCGATCCGGAACGCCAGGTCGCCCATCTCTACGATATGATTCACCCGAATGCCGACGATACATTCACCGTGCGTTCCGTTTTCGTGATTGGGCCGGACAAGAAAGTGAAACTCACGCTAACCTATCCGGCATCGACGGGAAGAAATTTTCCAGAATTATTGCGCGTGATCGATTCCCTGCAATTAACGGCAAAGTATAAAGTGGCCACGCCCGCGAATTGGCAGGAAGGCGAAGATTGCATCATCGTAACGGCTGTGAAAGACGAAGAGATCCCGGCAAGTTTTCCCAAAGGCCATCGCCGCGTGAAACCTTATCTGCGCTACACGCCGCAGCCGAATCGTTGAACTGCACTGGCGCGCGCTCAGCTCTTAACTGCGGTGCGTTCGCTCTCCGCCACCAGCAACTGTCGGCGCGTGGCTTGCAGGCGATTGATGATAACTTTGACCATGCGTTGCAGCAATTCGAACCCGAGCGCGTGGTTCTCTTCGGCGTATTCGCGCAGGCGCGTGCCATAAAAGAAAATCGCATCGGTCTTCTCAACGGCCCGCGCATCGAAGTTCCAGTAATACGGCGGGAACAACCAGGACCAGCCGAGCACATCGCCACCCGTAATGAGTTCAACCGGAATGGAAGCTTTATCTTTGACGTGCGATTCGAGCGCAACCTTGCCGTTCTCCAGCAGATAAAAGCGATTTGCGACATCGCCCTGCTCAAAAACCAACTGGCCGGGCTCGAACTGCACCTTCATCGCGCAATTGGCAAGAGTCTTGAGGTGCTCTGCCGGGATGCCCTTTAGAAATGGATGCTGCTCGATCAGGCTTTCCAGCGCGTCCAGTGGATTGGCCCTGACGCCGGATTTTTTCGCGTAGCTGTTCTCGTTAATGGGTTTTAATTTGTCCCCCGCAATTTCGAGGAGCTGTTTGCGATTCGCTTGCAGGCGTTGAATGATGATTTGCGCGACCCGCTTCATTAGTTCATAGCCGAAGTCCCGATTCTCGGAGCTTTCGACAAGCAGATGCGCTCCATTCAAAACATACGCGCGCCCACCCTCGACCGCTCGTGCCTGAAAATTCCACCGGAACGGAGGGAAGAGCCACGACCAGCCCAGGGCATCGCCCTTTTTGAGCGTTTGGATGAGCACAGGTTTTTGGCCTGGCATGACTGACTCCAGCGCGACCGAGCCCGATTGGAGCAGGAAAAACTGATTGGCCAATTCGGCCTGGCGAAATATGATTTGCCCCGGCTCAAAGGTCATTTCTGTCGCGTCATGGTTAATAATATCCAGATGATCGGGCCGCAGGCCGGTGACAAACGGATGTTCCACCGTGCGAGAAAGTGTTGTTTTCATAATGTTCCCTTCCAGTTCTTCGGTTCAATATATCGAATGCGCGCTGGCCAGGGCCGGCCCCGCAGCTTGCGCGACCAATTTGCCACGCACAAATTTATGGCAATCAACGCAGCTCATGGTCACTCGCACATAAGCCAGTGTGGCCGAATCAATGTTCTTGCGCTCGGCGGCCCGTTTCAAGGCGTCCACATTTTTGCGGAACTCGGCGCTGTATTGCACGTAATCCGGATTATCAAAAATCTGCCAGCTCGAAGCCTGGCTCATGGCGCTCAATTTTTGTGCTTTGGCTTCGATGGTGGAAAAATCCTCGAGGGCTAGCGCCTCCAAAACCTTTTGCGCGAGTTCGAGCTTCTCGCGCATGAATTCCTTGGTGGCCTGTTCTTTGCGGCTCCTGCCTTTGTCCTGGGCGTAAACAGCCAGGCCACAGCCCAAAAGCGCTGCCATTGAGAGTGCAAAAAATTTATTGGCTTTCATAATTATACCGATGTTCGTTGCGGCATTTAATCGATGAACTCATGCTCCTTCTCGCGGACAGTCAGCACTGGACAGGGCGCGTGCCGCACCACCTGTTCGGCTGTACTGCCCATGAGCACATGTTTGAGACCAGTGTAACCATGCGTGGCCACGATAATTAAATCCGTGTTCAATTTCCTGGCCGCTTCGCAAATCTCATGCGCGGCGTGGCCCAGGGCGACTTGCGGGACAATGTTTACATCCGGATGGGCTGCGGTGAACTCGTCGCAGACTTTGCGCAAGTGTTGCTGAGCGGGTTTGATCTGTTGTTGCGCCGGCAACACCATCGGGGAGGAAACCATAAAATCATTTGGATACGGCATTGGCTCCAGCACGTAGAGAACCGTTATTTGGGCACCGAAGCTTTCCGCAAAGGAAAGCGCGTACCTCAGAGCCTTGCGCGAAAAGTCGGAGAAATCCACAGGCACCAGAATTTGCTTTAAATGTATTCGGGCCGGAGTGCCCTCCGCAGCAGCGTTTTTCCGTGTGCTGCCGGGCCCCTTTGAAGTCAACTTGGTTTTCATAGTTTTAATTTATATCTGTAACCGGAATAGGGCTAACCCTCTTTTGCCATTGAGTCCACAGATTTTGAGTATTCGGCGCCGTTATGCTGCGCGGTTCGAGCAGCCTGGAAACCGTCCCAAACCTGGCGGGCGAC
>DASWRJ010000093.1:0-2822 GCA_036403255.1 Verrucomicrobiia bacterium | reverse complement strand
TTTGCCCGGGGGATTGCGCGTTTTAACGCGGACGAACTGAATCGGCGCGAGAATCTGCAGGGTGAAGTCGTGCACCGCGATGATTTGGTGATTTTGTGAAAGCATTGCGACAATGACTTTTCAGTTTCGGCGGCGGCGGGTGGAGCAGCGAATTTTACTTAGCGATGAAAAAAGGAAACCGAACCAGATCTGGAAAGCGACAAATTAAGAGCCGACCTGCCATTTGCGGCCTGTTGGATGTCATGGCCCGGTTGCGCTCACCCAAAGGGTGCCCGTGGGACCGCGAGCAGGATCATCGCACACTTCGATTTCATGCCGTGGAAGAGGTTTACGAATTGCTGGACGCAATTGAAGCAGGCGACGATCACGAAATGCAGGAAGAGCTGGGCGATTTGCTCTTGCAGGTTGTTTTTCATTGCCAGCTTGCACGGGAACGAGGCGCGTTCGATTTTGAGCAGGTAGCGCGTGGCATCACCGAGAAGTTGGTGCGGCGACATCCACATGTGTTTGGTGATGCGCAAGTGAAGACGGTGGAGGGTGTTTGGGCGCAATGGGAAAAAATCAAGCGTGAGGAGAAGCACGGAACGCGGCACCAGCGACCGTCCGTGCTCGACGGCATTCCGCGTCATTTGCCGGCGTTGATGCGGGCGGAGAAGCTGGTAAAAAAGGCGCGGAAAGGGCATTTGATGGAGCAGTCCAAAACAAAGGCTCGTGGAAGTTATCGGAAAGTTGAAGTAGCCCGGGAACTGTTTGATTTGGCTCGCCTGGCGCAAAGCAAAGGCTGGTCAGCCGAGGAGTTGTTGCGGGCTGAGGTTCAGCGCCAGGAAAAAGCACTGCGAAAGAAGGAGGCTTGGATTGCCCAAGCGAAGCAGGAGCAAGAGCTTTTGCCAGCGAGCAAAAAGTAAATCGCATTCGCATTTTTACGAACAATTTACAAAGTGTCCGAAATAAATGCCTAAGATTCCCGAACGGATCTTAAACCAAATTCCGAGGCATTCGGGACTGCTATGAAAAATCTTATTAAACTCCTTGGGCTTTTAAATCTTGCTTGCTGGTTTGGGCTAGATGCGCAATCGGCGCCAGTCGTCAGCAGCGCTAATCAATCCATTGCTTATGTGGCGACCCATCACGACATCGTGGCAGATATGCTCTGGATGGCTGGAGTGGGCCCGAAGGATGTGGTCTATGATTTGGGAGCAGGCGATGGGCGGGTGGTGATTGCCGCAGTCCGCGATTTTCATGCGGCGCGCGCGGTCGGAATTGAATCCAACACCCAATTAGTGCGCCAAAGCCGGGAGAACGCAAAACGGGACGGCGTATCGGAGCGCGTGGAATTCCTCGAAGGAGATTTATTTACAAACGATGTGAGCTCGGCAAGCGTTGTGGTGCTCTACCTTGGGCATGGAGCTAATTTGGATTTGCGCGCGAAACTTTTGCAGAAGTTAAAGCCGGACGCTCGAATCATCTCCCATCAGTTTGGCATGGGTGAGTGGCTGCCCGACAAAACGCTGGATGTCCGAACACCTGTGCTCGGCATGTACGGCGAAATGGTGAACCGTTTTGCGACGAACACGGATGTGCCCGGCTACGATGCGCTGCCTACTCGCAGGTTGCATGACACTGTTTGTGAATGGATCGTGCCAGCGCCACTCGCCGGGACCTGGCGCGGTCAGTTGAAAACCGGGGACGCATCCGGAGAATTGAAAATGGTGTTGCATCAGCGGATTGCCGGGGTGAGCGGATTTTTTGAAATAACGGGTTCGACCAATTTGAGCGGTGGAATTTCAGCGGATTTGTGGGGGTCGCATTTGCGGCTGCATTTTTCATCAACAAATCCGCCTTATGGACAATTCCAAATGTGGTTTGCCGGAGATGCGAAGGGCGACACCCTGAATGGAATCGTGCAAATGTCCCTCAACAATGGAGCTCCGGAATTTGCTCTTGTGGCGCATCGTGAAAGAAAAGATTTCACAGGCATCTGGGAATGGAGGGCCCACAACGGCAGGCCTGTGCAACTCACGATTGAGCGGACCAATGGGGTTTATTCGGCCATGTACTTTGATCGCGAGCGGGACGTGTCACCCTGGCATCGCGTAGCCAAGCCAGCGCCGGTTTTTGACTTCTATGACTTTGGCGGTGGTTTCTATTTTACCTGTCTCCTGGGAATGGAAGGCCCTCGATTCATGTCCTCAGCTACTCGCATGGGACCTGAAGACGGCTGGTTGGTCGGCGAAGCAGTCACGAGTGGAGAGGCATTGGCAGGGAACATCGCCTTTTATCCTTATCATTTGGATTCGTTTTTTGGGAAACCGGATTCTGCGCCGCCTCCCAAGCCCCCGATTATTGAAGGCCGGCAGGAGTGGATGCCCAAGAGAATAAAGCCATAAATATGCACTTTCATACGCTGAGCGAGGATTAGATAAATTCCATTGCTTGAGTTCGTCTCAAAGCAAGTTAATGTGGGAAATGGCATTACCCTGGTATCGCAGAATTTTTGGCGCCGGCTCCAATTCTAATCAAGTTGAAGCGGAAAATCGCGCCGAGCAGGGCGATGCGGATGCGCAGTTTGGAATCGGGCTCCTTTATGCGAATCGCGAAGGCCAGGGCCAAGACTATGCGCAAGCGGCGCACTGGTACGCGAAAGCGGCGGATCAATCTCACCCATTGGCTCAATTTAACCTTGGCCTGATGTACTCGAAAGGGCAGGGGGTGGGACGAGATGAAGCCGTGGCGCAGAGCTGGTTTGGCAGAGCGGCCCGGCTCGGGGATGCGGGCGCACAGTTTAACCTCGGTGTTCATTGTCACCGCGCCAGTTTCGGCGA
>DASWRJ010000092.1:0-3749 GCA_036403255.1 Verrucomicrobiia bacterium | reverse complement strand
AGAAGCTCAATCAAAGTGAATCCAGCGACCGGCAATTTTCGCCCCGCTCTGTTGTAACTCATGCGTTTCAGACGCTCTCTCTTCGTGGATTTGTTCAAAGTTCCTCTGTTTGCGATGGATTTTTCCGATGTTTTCGGTTATGGTTCTCCCTGGCCCAATGGCAAGCTCGTCAACAAATCTTAAAGCTATCTCGGCGTTGATTTTCTTTACCTATGCGAGTTTTCTTTGCGCGCCTCGCCTGCAAGCTGATCCTTTCAATGTCCCAGCCCCTCCTTTGCTCAGTATCATCCGCTCCAATAGCGGCGTGGTGCGCTTGAATTATGAAGTGCAAACGCAATTCTGGTATGTTGTCCGCGCCTCGAGCAATGGACTCAACTGGACGTCCCTATTTACTAATATCTCTCCGGTTGCGAGCAGTAATTATGTAGATACAGGGGCTGTTACAAACTCCCGTAGGTTTTACTCCGCTATAGCACTCAAGACTCCCCGGATCTTTGAGGGTGTCGTGAACGGAGCGGGCGAGTTGGGCGGATTCCTGCTTTATATTCGCACCAATAATGTGGCGACTTTGCTCGGATACGATTCCAATCGGACGATCGGGTTGAAGCAGGACGGCATTACCATCGGGAGCGATGGTTTGTGGTGTGGCCCGTTGATTGGATCTTTGAGCATCTGCACAAACGTCAGCAGTAATAAGTTTGGCGGGTTCTTTTCGACTTCGACCGGTACCCCGTGGAATTGCGCCTGCAACGTCGAGCCGAGTCTGGGCTCCTTTCAAAGGCAGGCCGGTTGGTTTAGCGGTAATTGGGGCGCCGGCGGATGCTCTGGAACCATCCAGGCAATTCTTTGTCCGAATGGCACGATTTACTTTTTCCTCGCCGATGCGGATGGCGTGCATACGGACGGCTATTTTGGAACAGTTCTCGGAAATGCGTTTGGTCCCATTGCGTTCCCTTCCGGCATGCATATTACAGGAACGGTCAATTTGAACCCCACTTCGCCGACAATTAGCGGCACCATTACGCATGCTTGTCCAAGCCGCGATCAATCTGGAACGCTGGGCCTGACGCGCAGCGAAAAATTCTTCTGATAGTTCCCAGCAGGGTTCTCAAGCCTGCGCTCTTCAAGCTCTTGTGGGCCATCATTAACGCTTCACTGAAAACACTTGCAATAATTGCTATTCGGAATTGCGAGGATCGTTGAGGACGGCTATTCCTATAGCCTTTATGGCAAAAACTGCGAGGCGCGCCTCGATTACTAAAACTACGGTCCGCAACAAAATAGGCGATCCTTCGCCCCTGGGTGTGACTTCCGTAGTCACAGGTGGTGCGGGCTTTCTGGGTTCGCATCTGGTGGATCTGCTGCTTGCTCGCGGGCACCGAGTGATTGCCATTGATAATTTCGTCACCGGCTCAGTGGAAAACATTTCTCATCTCGCGGGCAACACCCGCTTTAAGTTTATCCAACAGGACGTGACTGAATTCATTTTCCTGCATGAGCCGGTGGATTACGTCTGGCATTTCGCTTCGCCGGCCAGCCCGGTGGACTATTTGGAATTGCCCATCCAGACGCTGAAGGTTGGCTCTCTTGGCACACACAAGGCGCTTGGCCTGGCTCGAGAAAAAAAAGCGCGGTTCCTGCTGGCCTCCACGTCCGAGATTTACGGCGACCCGCTCGTGCATCCGCAGACGGAAGACTATTGGGGCAATGTGAACACCATCGGACCACGCGGCTGCTATGATGAATCCAAACGTTTCGCCGAGGCTTTGGTCATGGCTTATCATCGGGAACACCAGATCGAGACTCGCATCGTGCGCATTTTCAATACTTATGGTCCGCGCATGCGACTGCGCGACGGGCGCGTCGTGCCGGCATTCATCAGCCAGGCCCTTGCCAACAAACCGCTGACAGTATTTGGCGACGGAAAACAAACGCGCAGCTTCTGCTACTGCTCGGATCTGATAGAAGGCATCTATCGACTGATGATGGGCTCTCACTCTGAGCCGGTGAATATTGGGAATCCGCGCGAGATGACCATGGTCCAATTTGCCGAAGAAATCATTCGGGTCACCGGCTCCCGCAGCCGGCTCACTTTTAAGCCCCTGCCGCAGGATGATCCGAAGCAGCGCCGGCCAGACATCAGTCGCGCGCGCAAATGGCTCGGCTGGGAACCGAAAGTAGATCTGGCTGAGGGTTTGGAGAAAACCATCGAGTTCTTTAGAAATAAAGTGTGACGGCCCGCAAGCTGAACATTTATGCCCTCTGCCAAAGCTGCTGTCCTTGAGGAATTCAAAGCGCCACTGCAACTGCGCGAATTGCCGCTGCCGCAGGTCGAGCCTGGCGCCGCGCTGGTGCGAACCGTGATGGCCGGGATTTGCGGCACTGATGTCCATCTCTGGAAAGGGGAGTTGCCTATCACTCTTCCTGTTATCCTCGGGCATGAGACTGTTGGCGAAGTTGTGGCAATTGGTTCGGGGCTGGAGCGAGATTGGACAGGCCAGCCGCTTAGCGTCGGCGATCGCGTCACCTGGAACTCCTCTACTTCCTGCGGGCTCTGCTATTATTGTGCCGAAAAGCGTCAACCCACGCGCTGCCCCGAACGCCGTGCTTATGGAATCGGCTACCGCTCGGATGAGCCTCCGCATCTGCTTGGGGGATATGCTGAGTTTCATTACCTGCGCCCGCGCACAAGTATATTTAAATTGCCTGTTGCCTTGCGGACGGAATCCGTGATTGGCGCTGGCTGCGCATTGATCACGGCAATTCACGGGGTGGAGCGCACTGGTATTGCCTGGAGAGATAACGTGATCGTGCAGGGCACCGGTCCGGTTGGCATTGCCGCCATCGCCGTCGCCAGGAGCGCTGGGGCCGGACGCGTGCTCGCGATTGGTGGTCCGAAGCACCGACTTGAAATGGCCAAAAGATTCGGCGCTGATGAAGTCATCGACATTGCCGAAGTGAGCGGCTCCGCCGAGCGCATAAAAGCAGCGCGGCAATGGAGCGGTGGCTACGGAGCTGATGCCGTGCTCGAATGCGTCGGAATTCCCAGCGCGGTAAGCGAAGGAATGGAAATGTGCCGCGATGGAGGCAAATACCTCGTGCTCGGACACTATTGCGACGCTGGCCCTGTGTCGTGGAATCCGCATATCATCACGCGCAAACAGCTTCAGGTATTTGGGTCGTGGTCGAGTGAACCGCGCCATTTGAAAGCAGCGCTGGAATTTTTGCGGAGCACGCCCGAACAATTTCCGTTCGCCGAAATGGTTACGCACCGCTTCGATCTGCGGCAGGCGAACGACGCTTTGCAGACGACCGCGCGTTGGGAATCCGCTAAATCTGTGTTTGTGCCAGGGTAATTGCATTTATTTAACCTGCGAATTTCCGTTGGTGGGGAAAAACCTTAGCAAAAACCCCTATTCATTCTTCGGGTTTACGATCCCATACTCCGGGGCGTGATTGTTCCAGGGAAAAGTCGAAATAAATACTCGGCAACGGTAGCTGCAGCAGAGGGTGGGGCCACGGTTTCTCATATTTAATTTCGAAGGGCTTCATATGAAAGTTATCATTCAGGATCCGGGTTCGCTTACGTTTTTGGGGAGGTCCGGGGAATGGACCTTTGATCCAGAAGCAGCGTACACCTTCAAGCACAGCCAGGAGGCGGTGGAATATTGCCTTCAATACAATCTGCACAATGTGCGTGTGGTTTTTAAATTCCCTGACAACCGGTACGATATGGCGGTGCCGATAAT
>DASWRJ010000091.1:0-8210 GCA_036403255.1 Verrucomicrobiia bacterium | reverse complement strand
GCCATTTCTGTCGCCAGAAATTTTCCAAAGGCGGCGATAGCCGTGGTCAGAAGCATCGAGACCAGCAGCAGAAATCCTATGCCGGCAACCATCGCAAAGGTCAGCAAGCGATCCCGCAAAAATCCATTTAGGCCCGCTCCTGCCTTGAGCTGCACGTTCCAAATGGTATTCAGCGCGTCCTGCAATTCCACGAACACTCCAGTCGCTCCGATTACCAGAGTCACCGTTGCCACCACCGTGGCGAGCACGCTGGTTGCCGGCTGCTGGGCGCTAGCCAGGATCGCTTCCGCAGCTTTTGCTCCCTGCGGCCCGAGCATTTCATTCAATTGCGCAAATAGCCTTTGCCGTGCGCCCCCAGAACCGAACCACATGCCCGCGACCGCCACCGCGATGACAAAAAGCGGTGACATGGAGAAGACGGTGCAGTAAGCGAGCGAAGCGCTCAGGCGTGGAATCTTGTCGCGATTATAATTCGTGAGCGCCGCTTTGCAGACGCTCCAGTAAGTCTTGAGCGAAGAAACCATGCGGCAAAGCGGCTGAACCGAGCCGAAGTCAATCTACCGGATTAGCGCCAGCGTCCTTCCACCCAATACCAGCCATGACGCCGTTGCTCCCAATGGCCCTGATCCCATAGAGCATCCGGCCGGGGACGCCGCTCGTAACGACCTGGAACCCACACGTATTTGTCTCCCCTCCACGCATAATGCCCGGCTGTCCAAACGTATTCCGTTCCAGGGGAGACGGGGACTGCTTCTGCAATTGGCGCTGGCGGCGCTTGCGCGACGAGCACTTCATGGGTTGTGGGTGGAATGGGCTGCTGCACCACCACGCGATGAGCGCAACCTGACAGGAGCAAGCCCAGTCCTGCAAAGGCAGCGAAAGCGCTCAAGATTTTGGAGAGTTTTTGAACATTCATAGATACACCTCATCAATTCCCTGTGAAGACAATGGGGTTGGACCATTCTAATTCTCTGGTTACGAAGGTAGTTCCAGTTTTTGAAGCTTACAAAGGAGGGACTTCACCCATAATTGGCACTCTGGGCAGGAGTTTCAGCAATCTCAGTGTTCAAAGGAACTCAGCTCTGAGCATTGTGATTTTCGTTCAATTTTTCAAGGATACGCCGCTCGACCGTAAGCGCGTGCCACGACAGAAGGTTGGGGATGCAACATGCGATTGCCAAAGGAATACAGACAGCCAAAAGAGGGTTGCTCTTAAAAGCCGCTGCGGCGAGCCCAATGATTAGCAGAGCCATTCCGAGGAGACCGGCGACACCGAAAACACGCCACGTGCGAAGGGATTTCTCCAATTTCATGATCCGAGTTTCAATATTCATAAAGCAAATAGAGAAAACTTTAGCAGAAGCAAAGGCGCGAACATTTAAAGAGGAATTCGCAGTTGATGCCTTCGCGAATTACTACTTACTACCATTTATTAGAAACGAAGGCAATTTTCTTATGTAAGGTGGTTAACTATTAAGTCCAATTGTCGCCTGTGCAGTTCCATTTCCGGCTCACTCCAGACCACAAATTCCGAAGCCGCCATTTTCGTTTCAATGGGCCACTGCGCTCGCACTCGGTTCCCAGCCTCGAGCGCGCTCCACCCGCGCTGCTTCAGCCGAATAGCCTGGCTTGCGCTCGAACACGCCACGCAAATGATGGATGAGAACTCCGGTTCAGCGTGCGTTTCAAAAAGAAGCGGAATAACCACGAACCCGATCTGCTTGCGCTCTCCGCGCCATTGCGCCACCACACTCAACCATCGCGATCGAATCCGCGGATGCAAAATTGCCTCGAGTTGCTGGCGCAACTTCGCATCGGCGAAGACACGCTGGGCGAGTTCACCGCGCCGCAACGCACCCGATGCATCGAGAATCTCCCTTCCAAACGCGCGCGCGATTTCCTCGAGAGCGGGCAGACCCGGTTCCACAAGTTCGCGAGCAATTTGGTCCGTGTCAATCACAGGCAAGCCACGCTGAACCAATAACCGTGCGGACGTGGACTTCCCCATCCCAATCCCGCCGGTTAGCCCAATCACGCGCATGAGGATTTGTAGCGCGAATGACTGACAAATGGAAGATGGATTGAATCTTCAAAAAACCTGAACCTGACCGTTGGGTCAGCGATGGACAGGAGCGGCGCGTTTTGACGCGGTCACCGAACAATAACCCGAACCACATTTCCGATGAGCGGCCACCCAGGCATAGCACTGCCGCAGCAAAGGCCTGACGCCAGGCGCTTTTGCGCACCAGGCAAACGGAACCGCCCACCAAATGGTTTGCGCTATAAAAATCAATGCGTCTGCTCCGCCGTACACTTGACCTGCCGGCGTCAACACGAGCATTTCTGCCGGTGGATTTGCCACCTTCATGTCCAAACATTCGGCCAACCAGGGCGATTGCAGCGGCGCGATATCGAAGCCCCGGCGCGTCAGCGCTGCTTCCCAGCGTTTGGCCCAGGTGCAGCAGCGTGGGCACTCGGCATCGTAGAGAACCCAACCGCGCAGGTCTTGAATATCTCTTATTTTTGTAATTTCTGTATTCAAAGAAATCCTAGATCAAAAAAAATCCCTCTTAATCCATGCAGCCGCTTAATCCAGCCATTTGCGGACTCGATCGCCCATCTTCACGAACTTAAGCACCGCTGTTGTAGGCAATTTGCTCATTTGGTCATACCAGCCGCTCATCGTTTCGAAAAAATCGCGTATCTCCACCAGCCGCTCCCGCGTATAAGCATCCTTGCCGCCTGATTTTTCGCTCTCCTCGACGCATTCACGGAGAAGCTGCACTGTGGGATCGATTTCCCGTTTCTTGCGCTCGTCGAGCACAACCCGAAACATCTCGTAAACATCCTTCATCGACTCAAAATGGTCCCGCCGGTCTCCCATGACATGCACGACTTTGATGATACCCCAATTTTGCAACTCGCGGATGCTGTTGCTGACGTTTGAGCGGGCGACGCCGAGCAATTCGCAAATCTCCTCGGCAGTCAGCGGCTTCGGCGACAAATAAAGCAGGGCATGGATCTGCGCGACCGTGCGATTGATGCCCCAGCGCAGCCCCATCTCACCCCAATGGAGAATGAACTTTTCCTGGATGGGCGAGAGGCGGTTCATAATTCGTTCATTTCTGCTATAACAGAAATACCAGAATAACTGCGGTTTGTAAAGACCGGAATGTCAGTTTATCAAGGTTTCACCGGCCCGTTGCTTCTCAGCAGCGCTTGCGGCCCTTCCTGCATCTGATTTAGGAATGACCGGATATTCACGGTCTTAGTTTCCTCGGCTTTCTGATGAAGATATAAGCAAAATTCCCCCTTTCTTTGGCGCAAGTTGTGCTGAATATTGGATCTGGCCATGCGTAAAAGCACAATTTTAATCCTGGAGAGCCGACCAGAGCGAATTACCGCTTTCCGGCAAGCTGCTGCGTCTCTGGGAGATGCGCGCCTGCAAATCTGGAGCACCGCCCCGGCCATGCTCGCTGAACTGGATGCTTATTTGAACGACGCCTGCCTCATTTCACTCGCACACGATCTTTCCCCCGGTGGAGAAAAAACTGAGTCTGGCACCGGCCTCGAGATCGCCGAGCACCTCTGTGAATTCCCACCCGTATGTCCCGTGATTTTGCATTGCTCCAATAACGACCGCGTTTGGTCCATGCACAATGAATTCCGCTACGCGGGTTGGCAGGTTGAACGCATTGCGCCCGAAGGCGATGATTGGGTATCCAAATTATGGCTGCCCAAAGCCAGCGAATTACTGACTCGGAGCCGCGAGGCTGACCCATTTCGCCTGCGCCCCGCCGATCACTCGGAAAGGATGGCGCGCGCGCGTCTTTCCCTCACGGGTCTTTCCATCGGCGATGCATTTGGTGAATGTTTCTTTGGTGATGACGATTTGGTAATGCAACGCCTCGCCAAACGCGAGCTTCCACCCTCCCCATGGATTGTCACTGATGACAGCGTCATGGCGCTTTCCATTGTCGAAACACTCGACCGCTTCGGGGAAGTCGAGCGCAACTCTCTCGCCCGCGCTTTTGCGAGGCGCTATCGTGAAGAACCAGGCCGTGGCTATGGCACCATGGCGCATGGTATTTTGCGGCAAATCGGTGAAGGCCGCCCCTGGCCGAAAGTAGCGCACGCCGCTTTTAACGGCATGGGTTCCATGGGCAATGGCGGCGCGATGCGGGCGGCGCCCATTGGTGCATATTTTGGCGAGCAAACGGAAAAGGTAATTGAACAAGCCGCCTGGTCCGCTGAGGTGACTCATGCGCACCCGGATGGTCAAGCCGGTGCGATTGCTGTCGCTTTGGGCGCCGCCTGGGCAGCCACTCATGCAAGCGACGCCAAGGGCTCACAAAACGGAAGCGACTTGCTTGCCTTTTGCCATGAACACACCCCCGACGGCCCCACTCGGGATGGAATCGCCAATGCTCGCTCGCTGCCCATCGATACCGACGTGCAAACGGCCGCGAGCACTCTCGGCAACGGCAGCAATGTCGTGGCCCATGACACCGTGCCCTTTTGCCTTTGGTGCGCTGCTCGCCACTTCGACAATTACGAACAAGCTCTCTGGACGACGGTAAGTGGCCTGGGCGACCGCGACACAACTTGTGCGATTGTCGGCGGCATAGTAGTATTGAGCGCGGGAGAACAATCGATTCCACGAGCATGGCTCGAAGCGCGCGAAGCGCTTCCAGATTAAAAGAAACTTCTCAAAGAAGAAACCGATGCTGGGCAGCACTAAGGCGAGAGCTATTTTCTAAGCGAATCGAGCTTTTCTTTGCCCTGCTGGAGCAGCAGCCGGAATCGCGCAAATTGATCCATAGTCAGCAGCGCTCCGGTGCGATACTGATGGGCGCTTTGAATAGTCGCTTGCACAACTCCAGTCTGTTTGCTGCTAAAAGTTGCCAGTCGCAACTCGCCTCGAGTTTTATAAACACCCTCAAAACTTTGTAACGCGGTAATCGAAGCGTCCGTTTTGCTCAGGTAATCGATAGCAGCAATCATTCCGTCGATTTCGTCAACGGCCGTCGAATCTTCGACTCGGTCTGCTTCACGAACTTCCACCACCAGGCCCATTTCACGATGTTGCGAAATGGGTTCCCAAAAATCGACGCACCGCACGAAAATTGTGGACCGCTGCCCCTGCACTGAGCCGATTAAAGTTTTGCCCTTGATCAAAATCACACCGGTGTTTGTCTCGATGCTTTCAAGTCTCGTTTTCGGAGGCAGGATCGTGGAAAAATATATGTTCGTCGCTTCCTGCGCCGCAAGTGAACAAGTGGCCCAAGCCATGGCCAATAAAATTGCCGGTCCGAGTTTTTTCATAAGTGAGATCCCTTTTGTCCAGTATTAAAGTGTTTCAGTAAGGAACAACTGAACATCCTCAAAGTTGCTGGAAATTACTTCAGTGACTTAAGGTAAACCATCAGATCGGCCAATTCCTGCGGGCTTAGTTGTTGCTCAAGGCCCTCGGGCATGACGGATACGTCCCCGGGGCGAATCTCGGCTATTTCATCGCGACTAAACCGCTTCTCCGCGCCAGGGCCGCTGATGAGCAGGTAAGTATCAGCCGATTCATTCCGCAACACACCGGCGTATTGCTCGCCATCCTTTCCAGCAATAATCATCGGCTCGTAGCTGCGAACAAAGCTGGCGCTCGGGTAAACGATGGACTCCAACAAATCGTGCTCAGTCCGGATCGCGCCAATTTTGGAAAGATCAGGCCCTACTTTGCCGCCGACGTATCCAATCTGGTGGCAATTATAACATCCGGCCTTCGCGCTCGAGAAAATCCGCTGCCCGCGGTTGCGCTCCCCATCATGCAGAGAAGCTTGCAACTGCTCGAGACGTTGCCGCTGCTTTTCCGGTGCTTCGCCGATTTGAGCGAGCAGCCCTTCGGCCGCCTTTTGCGCGCCAGCAGGTAATTTTGTGAGATGCGATTTCAAGGCGTCAGCGCGAAGCCGTGAAAGGCTCGGCGACGCTTTTAATGTTGCTACCAATTGCGCGGCCAATTGTTCATCGGTGACATTGTCAAAGGCGGTGAGCAGGAGCGGCAATTCCAGCGGGCTGGCTGTGCTGATAATTCCCGTCAGCGCGCCGAGCTGCTCCTGTGAGAGGTTCAGTTTTCCGAGCGCCTCTGCCGCGGAGAGCCGAACCAACGCCGGTTGGTTTGTCGCGAGGCCGCTACGCACCAGGGTAAAAGCTGCGGCGCTGGCGGTAAACTTTTCCGGCATAGCCAGCAGTGCTTCAAGGCGGGTTCCCGTGGGTAGATCTTCTTGTGCGGATAACGCGATGAGGCTGTCTTCCACGCGTTTCCAATCGTCTGCATCAGATTTGAGTTTTTTCGCCGGCAAACTCCGCAAAGCCAAAACCGCATGTTGCGCCAGTGCAGGATTTTCGGATTTAAGAGACTGTTCAATTCCTTTTAGCCAGGCTGATGGCACGGCCTTGGGTTTTATTTGCGGCAATAAGTCGAGCACACTGGCCCGCAAGGTTATGGCCGAGGCATCATGCTGCAGCAGTTCGCCCAGGAGTTGCGTAATCGCGGGCTGGTTTCCAAAAGTCAGCAGCAGCTCCTTGTAATCCAGCAAGGCAGTGCTTGAATGAGCCAAAACTTGCTGCCGCAGCCAATCTGCCACGCTGCCGCCCCAATCCTTGTGCTGGCTTAAGATCCAAAATGCGGTGGCACGGCTTTCTTTTAGGTTGGCAAATTGCAGCACTGTCTCGGCATTAAGTCGCGTGTCCCCCATTTGGTCCAAAGCGAGCAAAGCGGCGCATTGAGTTGAAGCACTTTTGCTGCGCAGGCCTGCCATGGTTTGCTCGCCATCATTGAGCGAAATTAAAGAGTAAATAATTGCATGCTCCAAAAAACGATCCGGCCTGGCGCCGGCAGAAGCCAACAGCGCAGGCACCGCCGATTTCACCCCAATCTGGCCGATCGCGGTTGCACACGAGGTTTGCAGGTGCGGGTTTGCTTCCTTCAGGAGCTTCAGTAATTGCGGCAGAGCTTTTGCATCGCGGCATAAACCAGCCGAATGCGCTGCCGCTTGCTGCACGCTCTGGCTTTTGTCCTGAAGTCCCAGGCGCACCGCCTCCCGCGACGGGGCTGCGTCAATTCGAGTCAGCGCCCAAATGGCATTGCGCCGCGCTTCCACTGAGGGCGACTTTTTCAGAACCGTTTTTAAGTCGGCAACCGCCGCGGCACCTAATTTGCCAAGTTGTTGGATGGCTCGAGCGCGAACAGCGGGCCTGTCGTCATCCAGGCGCGAGCAAAGTTCTTTGGCGGTTGCGCGCGGCCATTCGAGTTTCAGACCGCGCGGATCGGCAATGCGCGGCGCACCCTTGCGGCGCACCCGATAAATTGCGCCGAGCACTTCGGGCTTGGCGATTTGCGAAGTAGGACAACAAATTTTATACCAGCCGCCAGTATCGATTATGATCAGGCTCCCGTCAGCATCTTCCAGCACATCCGTGGGATGAAAATCCGGACTATCAGAGGTCACAAAATCAATGTCACGCGTATGAAAGGTTGAGCCGTACGGCTCGAGGATATGGCGCTGCACCTTGTGCAAATTGAACTGGCAGGAAAAAAGATTCCCTTCGTATTCAGCACCAAAGACTCGCGACGCATACCTCGTCAATCCACACGGCGCGGCGGGTCCCAAATGCGTCATGGCCGGCATCAATTCGCCGGTGCGCTTCAAACCATCCAACACACCATGGACCTTCGGATAAACGCCGCCATAGACCACATGGACCAGTGCGTCCCGTTTACCCCCTTCGGGATTTGTATAGAATGTCGTGGTAAAAATCGTCTCGCCTTCGGGTGTGAATACTACATCGACCGGATTATCCATCCCGCCGCTCATGACGGAATCAAAATCTTTGCCATCGGGTCGGCAGCGAAATATGTGGGCGGCAGAATCAGTGATCGTAGCCCGCCCGGGACGCTCATGCGTTTGCTTCGCGAATGCGCCTTTGCACCAATAAATATATCCATCCAGGCCCAGGTAAGGGCCGTGCAGGTCATTGGCGCAACCGGTGAGTGTCTGGCCCTGATACCATTCGGAGCGCTGGTCGGAGATGCCGTCATTGTTTGTGTCAGTGAGTTTCCAAATGGAAGGCGGCGCTCCGCAATATATGGATCCGTCGAACCAAAGAATCCCTTCGGGAAACATCATCTTGTCCGCGAAAATTGTGCTTTGCTCGAA
>DASWRJ010000090.1:0-3886 GCA_036403255.1 Verrucomicrobiia bacterium | reverse complement strand
GATCTAATCGGACGGCCATAAGCTCAGCGTTGTTTTAGGAGTATTGAACTGCTTCCACGTGAAGCCTAGTCATGGCTAATGGAGGGCTAGCAAGGCGTTTCTTGGATTTTGGAACTTTACGTTTGCGCCATCCTATTCCGTTTCCTCCTGTGAAATTGTTATGGCCTCCGCTTTCTTTCCAACTCCCGCTTGATTGTTACCGCCAATTGTTCGCCCCGCATTTCCTCACCTTTCGCAAGAATCACACCGCTATTTCCGTCCACCAAAAATGCCGAAGGAATGCTCTTCACTTGATAACGCCGCGCCACTTCCGATTCCCAATACTTGCGGCCAAAAATTTGGGGCCAGCTCATCCGTTGCTCCTTCACAAACTGCGCCAGGCGCTCACCGCTACTGGCCATGTCCAGGCTCACGCTCAAGATCTCCAGCCTCTGCCCTCGGAATTGCTTCTCTGCCTTCGCCAAAGTCGGTATTTCGCGAACACACGGCCCGCACCAGGTCGCCCAAAAATCGATCAGCACCAGCTTCCCTTTGTAATCTTCGGGAAAGTGAATCATCTGGCCGTTCATGGCCTTAGCCGCAAATTCAGGCGCTTTTTGTCCCGTTGCCAACTCTTGACCTGAGCCCGGATCGCGCCATTCTGCCAGGTCCGCTTTTGCTAATTCATCCAGTGTGGCCATGCTCTCCTTGCTCACCCGCACTCCTGCGTAGTTCGTCAGGACCTCCGCCAACAAACTTTCCGCTGTGCTCTGATCGCGCATGATCTTTGCACGGAAGCGCGCTCGCGCCAGTGTGGCCTGGCCGCGCATCTCTCGATTTGTGCTCCTCTCTATGACTGCTTGGAAATATCCATCCGCGTAGCTTACCGATGGCTGCACAAATGCGGTGCATTGTCGCGGAAAAGTATCCGCATGATCTCGTGTCAAGATTTCTACCGCGCGCGTGCATGATGCGCTTTGCGGGCAATAAGCAATCACCCAACTCACCGCCATGAGCCCCGCCATGCTGTTCGTGTGATGGTCGGCGATTTCCAAGGCCCGCCGAGCATAAGCATCCGCATCCGCGCATTTGCGGACAGCCTCCGCCCATTGCTCGGGACTCAGGGGTTTTGTAAACTCAGGGTGTGCCGCTGCAAACTCCCTTTCCAGGGCTGCCAGCGCCGGCGGCGTTTCGTCTTTCCATTGATTGCGTGCTGATGACGATCGGCCACAACCCGGCAACAATGCCAACGCCATGCAGGCCGTCAAATAAACTCCCAGTTTCCATCCCGCATTCATATTGTCTAAATTATATTTTAATTGCTTTGACCTCCAGCTCGTTCCTTCCCCGGAATTGTTCGACAAACTGACTATGAATTCTCAATTTTAGCTTGTTTGCAAATGAGCTTGTCTCGCCAATGTTCGCTTCAGATGAAACTCATCTCCTGGAACGTAAATGGATTGCGCGCGATTTTGCGGCGCAATTTCCTCGAGTATCTGGCGGAGGAGGCGCCGGACATTCTTTGTTTGCAGGAGACGAAGGCGGGGCCAAATGATGTGGAGCAACTTTGGCCGAGCAGTTACACGACTTACTGGAACACGGGCGAGAAGAAGGGTTACTCGGGCACGGCGATTTTCACCAGGGAGCGGCCGGTGGCGGTGACGCGCGGGATAGATTGCGAGGAGCACGATCGCGAGGGGCGCGTGCTCACGGCCGAGTATGCGGATTTTTTTGTGGTGAATGTGTATGTGCCAAATTCGCAACGCGATTTGGGTCGGCTGCCGTACCGGCAACGATGGGACTGCGATTTTTTGGGATATTTGAAGCGGCTGGAGGCGCGCAAGCCGGTGATTTTCTGCGGCGATTTAAATGTGGCGCACACGGAGCTGGACCTGGCGAATCCGAAAGCGAATGTGAAGAACCACGGATTCACACCTGAGGAGCGGGCCGGATTCGGGGCTTTGGTCGCGGCCGGATTTGTGGACAGCTTTCGCGAGTTTGAGAAGGGCGGCGGACATTATAGCTGGTGGAGCAGGATGCCAGGCGTGCGTGTGCGAAATATTGGCTGGCGATTGGATTATGTGCTGGTCTCGGCGGCCTTGCGTGAGCGATTGAAGCGGGCGTTTATTCATTGCGAAGTTGCAGGATCGGATCATTGCCCGGTGGGGATTGAATTAAAGAGGATAGCGAATTCCAAACCCGGGAAAACCCTTGGTCCGGTGGACGGCGGTTAGCTGTTTTGCCCATTGGTTCGAAGTGGACAAACTACCTTCGATTGCTCGCGCTATAAGAGTCCGTGTCGCCGAAGTGAATCGCGAAAACGAAGGCGCTCTGGCGCGTTCATTTGCAACAGCCATACGGTCGCGCGCCCCTTAGGAGTAAGGCCTACGATGATGAGACCGTTAACATTAAAATGCTCTTCCCAACGGTCCTGCCGGGGATTAAATAAATTCACTTGAGCAGATGTATCTGGATCAACACCGCTGAGATTTGGACCTTTGCGAGCGTTGCAGCGCTGGCATGACCAAGCGAGGTTTGCAGGTTCAGTTTTGCCTCCGTGTTGGCGGGCCACGACATGCTCCATATGAAACCGAATTGTTCGAGGAACTACATCCGGCAAATGACAATATTCGCAGCGTCGGTCAGCGCGAGAGCGAACAAATTGGCGCTGCTCCTCCTGATTCACGAGGCGAGCGGCAGACCCAAGCGCGCGCGTGCGCGGAGCTGGGCGAGACCCAGAAAATCACTGACGTCAATAAATGTCTGGTACTCGGATTGTTCTTCGCGCGTAAGCTGCCCTTCATTGGCTTTGCTGGCGAGCTCGTCCAACCGCTGGCAAGTGCCGGGATCAAGCTCCAGATTCGCAATGGCAGCCAGGCTGGAAGAGTCCAGGCAGGCGGCGACTCTTTCGGCAAGCGCTTCCAGTAGCGGAGGAGACGGGCTTGAGGCCATGCGAAACTTTAGCCTTTTCGACATCTAAATGCAAGAAGTGGAAGGCAGCGAATTCTCAGGAGGGCGTTTGCACATAGTGCGCGCCCCACGAATTCTGATTTAGACACAGATAGATAACTCGGTCCCAGAACAGGCCGGTTAGTGGCGGTGTATCGGCACCAGAGTGCCAAGATTAATAGGATCGCTCGGCTGCGTGTTGTCAGAATCAGGAACAACAACTCGCGTTTCGACGGCGGCGGCGTGGCGCATGCCTTTGCCGCCCGCATGCTCCTATAAAATCTACAGTCGGCCCAATCTTCCGCCATCAACGACTACTGAAGAGCCGCGCACGAATTCCGCTTCGTCTGAAGCGAGAAACGCAATGACCGCGGCTAAATCTTCAGGCGTGCCCAGGACACCGCGATCGATTTTTTCCAATCCCGAGCGGACGTTCGGGTTATTCCACAACATGGGTGTGTTGACAGCGCCGGGCAGCACCGCATTTACGCGAATTCCTTTTGCCTGGCCTTCCATGGACGCCGAGCGCGTCAGTGACAGCAGCGCGGCTTTGGCGGCGGCATAGGCTGAAACGAGCGGAGTGGTTTCGACCGCGTGGATGCTGGAGATATTGACGATGCTCCCACCACGATTCATTTTCAGAAAAGCCTGTTTCGTGAAGAAGAACGCGCCGAGCAGATCCACATTTATGATCTTAAGCCAATCCGCTGCTGTTTGTTCTTCCAATGGTTTAAATACCATTAAGCCCGCATTGTTCACCACGACGTCAAGGCGAGCGAAATGCTCAATGGTTGTGGTTACGGTTTTCTCGACCTCTTCTTCTTTGGAGACATCACAACCCAGCCCAAGCGCGTCTGGCGCGCCTGCCTTCTTTACTTCAGCGGCGGCGCTTTGCGCCTGGTCGGCCTTGAGGTCAGCAATCACCACTCGCGCGCCTTCGCTCCCAAATCGTTTCGCG
>DASWRJ010000089.1:0-3320 GCA_036403255.1 Verrucomicrobiia bacterium | reverse complement strand
CTACTCGCTTTCTTCCTGCGCGCTTGATCGCGGCTTTTATGAAGTGACCGTCAAGCGCGATGGCAAGATGGGCACCCGCATTGTGGATTGGGCTAAGCCAGGTGATCGCATGATGGTGATTCCGCCCACCGGAAAATTCCTGCCCGTCTTCGAGCCTGGAAAGCATTTGATTTGCATCGCCGGCGGTTCCGGCGTTACGCCCTTTCGCGGTTTTGTACGCGAGGCCACGCGCCGGAAATTGGAAACCAGGATTACCGTCCTCTATAGCGTCCGCACGACCAATGACATTATCTTCAACCAGGAGTTCCGCGACTTGCAGCAGGAGAATCCGAATTTCTATTTTTACGTCACCTGCACCCGCCTCGTCACTGACGATCCGTGGACCGGTCGGCGAGGCCGCATTCAAGCCGAATGGGTCAAGGAGCACATTCACGACCCCCAACACACGATTTTTTACGCCTGCGGCCCAAATGAATTGGTCGAGTTCACCGAAGAGCTCGTGCTCCGGGAATTGAATGTGCCGAAGGAGCAAATCCGAACAGAGAAATGGGGCTGACCGCCGCTCGCAAACAATTACATGCTGAAACGAACTCCACTTTACTCCGCGCACCAAAAGCTCGGCGCGCGCCTGGTCGAATTTGGCGGCTGGGAAATGCCCGTGCAATATTCCAGCATCATCGACGAGCATCTGGCGGTGCGCAAAGCCGCTGGTCTATTCGACATTTCGCACATGGGCGAAGTCAAGGTGAGCGGCCCGGGCGCGTCGGATTTCCTGAATCATTTGCTCACGAACGATATTCGCAAGCTCGAGGTCGGCGGTGGTCAATACACGCTCATGTGCAACCCCAGCGGTGGCGTCATTGACGATCTCTACGCTTATCGCATTGGTGAACAAGGCTATTTGCTCATCATCAACGCCTCGCGCATCGACGCCGATGTCGCCTGGATGACCGAGCAACTTAGCGCCTGGCCAAACCGCGAAGGTGTCCGCCTCGTGAATGAGTCCGATAACTGGGGCGCTATTGCGCTCCAGGGGCCGCGCTCAAAGGAGTTCATCGATCAATGTTTTCCCGGCGCTTCCAAGCTGGCCACCAAAGTTGCCCAAGCCAGCGACTTGAAAAAAAACCAACTCGCCGCCTTCGATTTTAACGGCCAGCTTATCTATGTCGCGCGCACCGGCTACACAGGTGAAGACGGGTTCGAAATCATCGCTCCAGCCGCGCTCATCGAAGCCATCTGGAATCACGTCCTCGCGATTGGCCATGCCTTTTGCCTGCAACCGGCCGGACTCGGCGCGCGCGATACCTTGCGCACCGAGGTTTGCTATCCGCTCTACGGCCACGAACTCGATGAACAAACCACGCCCATCGAAGCCAGCCTCGGTTTTTTTGTCGCCTTGGACAAAGGCGAATTTATCGGTCGCTCGCGCCTGGCCGAGCAGAAAGCTGCCGGCGTTTCCAAAAAATGCGTCGCTTTCAAGATGGCCGATAAATCCGCCCCGCCGCGTCCCCATTATGCAATTTGGAACACCGATGCTGATGCGCGCAAAATCGGCGAAGTCGTGAGCGGCACCCAAAGCCCCTCACTCCAATCTGGCATCGGCCTCGGCTATGTGCCGCTCGCCTATTCCAAGCCCGGCACGCCGCTCGAAATCGAAGTGCGCGGGCGGCGTTATCCGGCTCAAGTCGTGCAGAAACCGTTCTACAAAAAAAGTTAGCTTTCGCTCCGCAAAAATATCAATAAGCTTTCGCCCAAAATTTATGAGTTCACAAATTCCTTCGGATCTCAAATACGCCAAATCGCACGAATGGGTCCGCGTTTCTGGCGATGTCGCCACGGTCGGAATCACCGATCATGCGCAGCATGAATTGACAGATGTCGTTTTCGTGGAGGTCCCTGCGGTCGGTCGGAAAATCAAAGCAGGCGAGCCGTGCGCCGTCGTCGAATCAGTGAAGACAGCCAGCGATATTTATTCGCCTGTTTCTGGCGAGGTGACCGCGGTGAATGAAAAATTGGCGAACCAGCCCGCCCTCGTCAATACAGCCCCATACGGTGACGGCTGGTTTTTTCAGGTGAAACTTGGAAATCCAGCGGAAGTAAATAGCTTGCTCAGTGCTGACTCTTATAAGGCCCAAATCGCGTAAGAAAAGCCGACCAGTTCCTCGTTAAACGCCTGCTCGCGCCGGACGAAAGCGCATCCACAACTTGCGTCCGAGGAAAATTCCAATCACCACAATGAACCCCAACGCCAGCACCGGCAGGATCAATGCCATCAGGCTCATAATCACGCTGAACACCAACTCCAGTGTGGCCACCACTGGATTGCCCAAGCCGCCCGTTGTGCTGGTCGAAGCCGCACGTGTCACCACTGTTCCACTCTGAACCACTCCCGCCACGCCGCCCCCAGCAATCGCGGCCAGCGTCCATTGCAGCCATGGATCGATTCCGGTCAAAATTGAGGCCGTGCTGACGATCCCGGCGACAACCGCCGCGGGCGTCGCAATTGTATCAAGCAGATGATCCACCCACGGAATGTAATACCCGGCGATCTCAATCAGCGTGGCCACAGAAAAGCTCACCAGCGCTGGCCAGGTCCCGATCCAATGAAAACCTTGCGCCAGCGTAATGTGATTGGTGATGGCCGCCACGCTCAGCACCAGCAACGGCACAAACACGCGGAAACCGCACGCGGCCGCCAGGCCGATGCCCATGCAAACGCTGAGAAAAATATCCATAAGCTTTGGACGCGAACCGCTTTTCCGGCTATTCGCATTATCTCGCTAAATTGCGTCCCGGGCAACTCGAAAAATGGTGTGCAGAAGGCGCAAATGGTGCTTTAATACGCTGTATGGTCCTGGTGATCGATAACTACGATTCGTTTACCTACAATCTTGTCCAATACTTGGGCGAGTTGAAGGCGGATTTGCAGGTGCATCGCAATGACAAAATCAGCATCGATCAGATTCGGGCCCTCAAACCGGATCGGATTCTCATTTCCCCCGGCCCCTGTTCGCCCAAGGAATCCGGTCTGTCGAATGAAATTATCAAGACCTTCGGTCCCGAGATTCCACTCTTCGGCGTTTGCCTCGGCCACCAATGCATCGGCCACACCTTTGGCGCGCAGGTTGTGGTCAACTTTCGCATGATGCACGGCAAAACTTCCCTGATTCGCCACAACGGCAAAGACCTCTTCGAAGGCATGCCCAATCCATTTTCCGCCACCCGCTATCACTCGCTCGTTATCCAGCGCGATACCATGCCCGATTTCATGGAGATCACCGCCGAGACCGACGAAGGCGAGATCATGGGCGTGCGCCATC
>DASWRJ010000088.1:0-9270 GCA_036403255.1 Verrucomicrobiia bacterium | reverse complement strand
ATGCAGGGATGCGCGATAACACGAAGTCAGATTACGCAAGCTGCGCTTAGGTTTTAGCGTGGTGGGCCATTTGCCAGACGATGTGCAGCCCATGGGCGAAAGCCAATCCAAGCAAGCCAATGCCCGAAAAATGTTCCATCCGCAGCAAAGTCTTTTCACTGAACTTTTGATGGCCCAGGGAAACCGCCCAACTGAGCCCAATGAACCACAGCCCGGTGCCCAGAGCGACGCCGCCCACGCAGGCAAGCTTGCCATTCCAATCGGGGGTCACCCATTCGCGGGAGATGAAATTAGCGGCTAGAATAATCCAGAACAATAGAACTCCGGGATTGCCCATGGTGCGAACAAAGCCGGTCCAAAATGCGGAGTGCGGGTTGAGTTTATGTTCGATGGTTTCCTCGATGTGCGTGGGAACGGGAACCTTCTTGGCGAGCAGAAATTTCAGTCCGAGGAACAACATAAAAACAAAGCTGAACAACTCCATCGCTGCCTTGATGATGCCGCGCTCGAAAAACGAGGCGAAGCCGGTAAATGCCATCGCGCAATAGACTACTTCCATGAGCACGGCGCCCAGGCCAATGAGCGCGGCCCACTTGAAGCCGCGCCGGGCGCCTTCGTTCATGATGGTGAGGTTGATGGGCCCCACCGGTATCGAGAGGAGAAAGCCGCTAATGAACCCGGTCAGGGCGGCGATTAAGAGCGCGTGGAGATCGAGCATGCCCGGTTAATCCGTTGACTGCTCCTCGTCGTCCTCTTCCTCTTCGATTTCATGGCGCATTTTGCGCGAGATGCGAGGGCGAACGAATCCGTAAATCAAATAGGTGGTGAAGCAGAGCGGCAGGGCCACTGGCAAAATTTTCTCCCAGAGTATGACCACAAAACCAATCACCACTACGATCCCGACCATTTTGGGGAAGGTTCGTTTGGCGCGAAAATCGAGCGACTTGAAGGTGGGGTACTTGACCTCGCTGACCATCATCAAGGAAAGGAACAACATAATAGCTGGCAAGATAAAGCGGACCGGGCTTTCCGAGAAACCGCGCTCTTTGAGCCAAAGAATGAAATAAGTGATGGAAGTAACCAGGCCAGCCGCCGCTGGAATCGGGAAGCCCAAAAATTCCTTGCCGCCGCCTGTGCCAGCCATTGCAGCCAGGCAATTGAACCGCGCGAGTCGAAACGCGCCGCAGATGACATAGATGGACGCGATGAACCAACCGATCTGCGGATAATTTTCAAAAAGCCCCTTGAGCAAAATGCGATGGACCAAAAACGCCGGCGCCACGCCAAAGGAGATGACATCGGCCAGCGAATCAAATTCGCGTCCAAAAGGGCTTTCCCTTCCGCCCATGCGGGCAACTCGGCCATCAAACAAATCAAAAATGCAGGCCAGCAATATTAGAAACAGAGAAGTGCGGATGACGTCGTTGAAGTTAGTGGCGTCGGGATTGGCCTCAACTATCTTAGTCAGGGCCAGGAAGCCGCAGAACATGTTGCCGGCCGTGAGGAGATTCGGCAAAAAATAAATGCGCAGCCTGGGTGTTTCCGGGGCGGCAGGCGGGCTGGCCGGAGATTTGGTCTCCATACTATTCAAAGGAAGCCACGATCGTTTCCCCGCCTTTGACTTTATCGCCGAGCTTGGCGTGGATTTTCACAGTAATGGGCATGTAGAGATCGCAGCGCGAGCCATATTGGATGAGGCTGATGCGCTCGCTGCGTTTGATGGTTTCGCCCATATCGACCCACGGAACGATCCGGCGCGCGATTAACCCGGCAATCAACCGCAATCCAATGCGTTGGCCGGGATAATCGGCTGATGCAATGCCGAGGAGCACATTTTCGTTGTGCTCGCCGCAGTCGGACTTGGTGGCGCTGAGAAACTTTCCCAGAGTATGCCGCAAATAAAAAATCTGGCCCGTGATGGGAGCTTTTTGCACGTGAACATCAAATACGGATAGGAAGATAGAAATGCGCTTGCAGCGAGCACCCATGACATTTGGCTCTTCCAATTCGTCAATGACATCCACCGTGCCATGCCCGGGGGAGACGATGGCATTGGTCATTCCGGGAGCCGCGGGCTCTGGATCGCGGAAGAAATAGAGCGTAAAAATCGCAAAGACGATCCAAACCAGAATCAAACTGGCGGTAATCCCGGTGATAATGGCGGATAGGACAGCCGCGACTACCCCGGCAGCAATCAATGCTCCCAGCAGCACAAGCGTCCAAAAAATCATTTTGAAGGCGGCCTTCCTGGCCTTCCCAGCGTGTCTCATAAGGAAATCCTAGTCGGTGAGCAGGCGGTTGGAAAGAGCGATCCTGCTGACAAAAGGTCGTATGCAGGCGATTCGATCCGTGCTTTAATTCAAATATGGTGCTTGCCAGCAAAAAACTTGGGCTGCTGCTTTCCTCCGCGCCCGATAAGCCTGGATTTCGCCACGGGCTGGCCCTGGCCGAAACGGCCCTGCGCAATGGCGTGCAGGTGTATATGTACTGCATCGATGAGGCCGTGCTTGGATTGGAGAATCCGACGCTCCAATCTCTGCAGCGTCAGGGGGTGAACCTCTTCGCGTGCGCCTATGGCGCGCAAAAACGGAATATCGCGATTAACGAATTGGCGACCTTTGCTGGGCTGTCCGTGCTAAGCGATCTTGTGAGCGCGACTGATCGGTTTGTGTGCTTTTGATCCTGTGAAACGCTCCGTCCTCATAATGATCGCCAGCGACCCACGCACCAGCGGGCGACCGGCCGAGGCGGTGCGGATCGCCGCTGGCCTTTCGGCGTGGGAACGCGTTGAGGTGCGTTTATTTTTTCGCGAAGAAGCCGTGCTCGCTTTGGACCACCTGGCCGAGGAACTGGTGGACGGCGAAATTTTTACAAAACATTTACCTGGCCTGGTGAAATCCGGTGTTATGGTGGGCGCGGCGCAGGATGCGCCCTTGCTGGCCAAAGTGACGGAGCCGCTGGCACCGTATGAACTGCTGTCGCTCAAGCAACTCGCGCTCATGGCAGCGCAAAGCAATTGTGTGTTTACATTTTAGATGAAGGTCATCCTCCACATTCATTTGGAAGCGCCGTCGGCATATTCACAGAAGATTATTGGCGAACAGCGGGTGTTGCCCGAAACGCAAATTGAGCTAATGGACCTGAGTTCCGCTGAAGCCCCAGACCCGCAGCGGCTATTGGAGGCCATCTTTTCGGCGGATTCCATCCACGTTTGGAAGTCCTGAACATTTATTGGGAAGGAATTCGCAATTTAATACGTCTAATGCGTTACGTGCGGTCATGAAAGCTACTTTCACAATCCTTCTGGTGCTGGCGCTTGCGCTCGGCGTTGGTTCTTCGCCCGGCGCCGCTGGCCTGAAACCCGCCAAAAAGAAGACGGTGGCTGGCGAGCTTTTCTTTCCCGGTCCGGTGACGCGGCTGCAAATTGAAATCTCGCCTGAAGGGATGGAGACGCTCCGGCAATATAACCAGGTCTGGGGCAAGCCGCGCCCCGAGCGGCACGATGTGCAGGCAATCGTGCGGGAGGGAAGCCAGGTTTATAGCAACGTGTCGGTGCATTTGAAAGGTTCATATTCGTTTCAGCCCATCGATTCCAAGCCGTCGTTCACCCTGAAATTCGATGCGGTTAATGCTGACCAAAAATTTCATGGCCTGACGAAGATTCATCTGAATAACTCCGTGCAGGATCCGACTTACCTTTCCGAAAAGCTGGCTCGCGAGCTTTTTGAGGCGGCGGATGTGCCGGCGCCCCGCGCCGGTCACGCGATGGTCGATTTGAATGGCCGTCCGGTGGGGTTGTTTGTGTTGATCGAAGGCTGGAACAAACAGTTCCTCAAACACCACTTTTCATCTCCCAAAGGGAATCTGTATGACGGCGGCTCTGGCGGTGACGTGACGAAAGCACTCAAGATGGATTCCAGCGAAAATCCTGAGGACCGCACTGACTTGACCAATCTCGTGAAGGCAGTGAAAGAGCCGGACCCGGCGAAGCGCCTGGCACGGATCGGCCAGGTGCTTGATGTGGATCGCTTCATCAGCTTTGCAGCTACGGAAATTATCATGTGCAACTGGGACGGCTACTCGATTGGTGGCCCGAACAATTATCGCGTTTATCACGATCCGGAGCGGAACAAAATGGTTTTTATGCCGCACGGACTGGATCAGCTCTTCGGCGTGGGCAGCTCGCCGAGCGCTTCCATCACACCGCACTTTACGGGAATCGTGGCCAGCGGTTTATTGAGCATTCCGGAAATGCGGGCGCGGTATTTGGCGCGGATGGGGGAGATTTTAACGAACAATTTTCGGCTGTCTGATTTAAACAAGCGCATCGACATCATTGCGGCTCCCATTCGCCTGGCGCTCGCGAGCGATCTTCGCAGCCTCGCGGAATTCGAAGGCTCGATCCAAGGGTTTAAATCCCGCATCGCCGCCCGCCTCGAAAGTGTGCAGCAGCAATTGCAACATCCCGAGCAACCGCTCCGTTTCGGGTCCGATGACGTGGCGAGCCTGTCGGGCTGGCGCTTTAAATCGGGCCTGACCAAGAGCGCCTCGGGACGCCGAGTTCGCGAGGAGAATCGGGACGTGCTGCAGGTATTTGCGCGCTCGGGCAATGACAGCGTGGGAGGCTGGCGCGCAAATGGGCTGCTCGCCGAAGGGCATTATATTTTTAGCGGCCGCGCCCGGGCGGATGGCCTCGGAGATAACGCCAGCAAAACCAACGGAGTGATCCTGCGGGTCTCAGGCGAGCGCTCGCCGAAGGGGCTTTCGCGCAACGCGGAGTGGACAACCATGAATTATGAATTTGATGTCCGCGGCATTATGGATGTGGAATTCGTTTGTGAATTTCGCGGTGCGCAGGGGTCAGGCTCGTTTGATATGCAATCGCTGAAAGTGATGAGGAAGGGGCCGCCAGCGGTGTTGCCGGTGAAGGAGGAATAGCAGTTTTTACAGGTGCTGGCTTTTCGGATTAGAAAAGTCACTCGCCATTGCCCAAGGCTCTTGCTACAGATGCACTCATGCAGCAAGTGCTCGATTATCTCAACGGCAACTATGACCGCTTTGTTCGTGAGCTATGCGATTTTCTCCGGTTCCCCAGCGTCTCAGCACAGCCAGATCATAAGAAAGATCTTGAAGCCTGTGCGGAATGGCTGAGGTCTCACTGCCAAAGCATCGGCCTCGAAACAAAGCTTTGCCCGACTAAAGGCAATCCGATCATTGTCGCGAAAACTCCTGTACGCAATGGCAAACCGCGCCCGCGCTTTCTGGTTTACGGTCACTATGATGTCCAGCCACCCGAGCCGTTCGAGCTCTGGCATTCGCCGCCCTTCGAGCCGCGCATTGAAGGCAATCGCTTGTATGCGCGCGGCGCTTGCGACAATAAAGGCCAGCATCTCGCGCACCTGAATGCAGTCGAGGCTTATCTGAAAACCGGCACGGAGCTGCCATGTGATCTGACGTTTGTCATCGAGGGAGAGGAAGAAGTGGGCAGCAGAAACCTCGCGGAATTTCTAAAAACCAACCGCGAAGACCTGGCCTGCGATGGCATCATCATTTCAGATAATGGCATCCCGAGCCTGAAGCATCCGGCGCTTACGTACGCGCTGCGCGGCATTATGGCCATTGAAATTATTCTGCACGGGCCGAATCGCGATTTACATTCAGGCCTGTACGGCGGCACGGTCGATAACCCGGCCATGGCCTTGGCGCAATTGCTCGCCCAACTGCGGGACAAAACTGGCCGCGTGGCCGTTCCCGGCTTTTACAACGATGTCGCCGCGCTCTCCGCGTATGAGCGCAAGCAATTCACCCGGCTGCCGCACAATGACGCGGCTTACCGCAAGTTCATGGGCGTGCCGGAGCTGTTTGGTGAGAAAGGTTTCACGACCATTGAACGGCGTTGCGCGAGGCCCACCATCGAAATCAACGGCTTGACCAGCGGTTACCAGGGGGAGGGGAGCAAAACGATTGTGCCTTCTTGGGCGCGCGCGAAGCTCACGTTTCGGCTCGTGCCGAACCAAAAACCCGCCAAAGTGCTCAAGCAGGTCACCGCCCATTTGAAAAAGATTTGCCCGAAGACCGTGCGCATGGAAATTAAGTCGGGGCACGGCGGCGAACCATATATTGTTTCGCCCACCGGCCCTCAAGCCCAGGCCGCCTTGCGCGCCCTGAAAGAGGCGTTTGGTTATGAGCCAGTGCTCATGCGTGAAGGTGGCTCGATTCCGATTGTGAACGATTTCAAGAAAGTGCTGAAGGCCGACACCCTCCTCCTCGGGCTTGCTTTGCCCGATGACAACGCTCATTCACCAAATGAGAAGTTCGATTTGGAATGCTATCGCAAAGGGATGTTGCTGGGCGCCTATTTGTGGCCGGAATTAGCCAAAGCGGCCATTAAAAATTAACTGGTGGTAGGGCGCGCACCCCGCTGCGCGCCGCTCCCGCATCCGTCGTATTTCGCGCCGCGTCCGAACTTTTGCAACCGCGCGATCGGTAGAGCATTCACTCCGCTGCGCCGCCCCCGCGCTTCAAGCCTACTGCAGCTTCAGTTCCATAAAGACCAGGTGCTCCGGGGCAGCATCGTAATATTTTGCACACCGATAAAAGCCGAGGCTCCCATACAACTCGATCGCGTCTGTCATTGAAGGCAGCGTATCCAATTTCATTTTCGCAAATCCGATCTGGCGAGCTTCAGAAATAATTCGCTCGGTCAGTTTGCGGCCCAGACCAGCGCGCCTGAATTGCGGCCGCACATAGAGGCGCTTCATCTCGCAGTCATTGGCGTTAAGCGGACGCAAAGCCGCGCAACCTGCAGGTGATTGAGCAATGCTCGCCAGGAGCAATCTTCCCGTGGGAGGCGCGTAAAGTCCGGGTAACGCGGCCAATTCGGAAGAAAAATTTTGAAAGCACAAATCGATTCTCAACCCCGCCGCATATTCCCTGAACAATTCACGGACGGAGGCGACTTCATTCTCCAAACTCGCCTGAGCGATCACGAACTCTGAATTCATGTGCGTTTAGACTGCCGCAGCGCAGCACGCAATGCAAATCGACTCAGCCTAACACGCAAGGCACAGGCTCTTCAAAACTCATTTAAACCCGCTTCATGGGCGGCGGCCGCTTCAAAGATCGAATTTGCTGACGCGATGAAAGGTTCCTCATCCGACTCGGTTAACAAGGCCCCGAATTCCAAATGTGCTTTCGTGAGTGTTCCACTTTGCGATGTGCTTGCTTTTTCTGGTTCCAGGGCAGCTAGGTCCTGGAAACTTTTAATGATGGTACTTTTCATAACACGCATAAATGTAAACACGCCAGCATCAGAAAACATTGGGAGCCAGCCGCAAATTGCGTAAGAGTTTTACTCGGGTGGGCTAAGGATTTTTCTTATCTCCTTGTTGTTCTTCTCGCCAAAGGTGCTCGAAATAGGAGTTATTGGCGCGGGCCAGCCATTAGATTACTCTGGCCTTGTGAAAGACTACGCGAAGATGACCAAGCCTGAGCTGATCGAGGAACTCACGCGCTTGCAGTCGCAGCACGATTCGGCGGAGGGGATAGTATCCACCAGGAATGAGTTGCGCGATATCAAGGCGGCTCTGGATGCGCATTCGATTGTGGCGATAACCAATGCCGCAGGTGATATCACCTATATCAACGACAAGTTCTGCCAAATCTCGAAATATCCCCGTGAGCAATTGCTCGGGCAAAATCATCGCATTATCAATTCCGGTCACCATCCGAAATCCTTTTTCACTGAGATGTGGCAAACGATTTCACACGGCAAAATCTGGCATGGAGAAATAAAAAATCGCGCCCGGGATGGTTCCTACTATTGGGTGGACACAACCATTTTTCCTTTTCTGAGCCCCACGGGAAAGCCACTGCAGTACATCGCCATCCGCACGGATATCACGGCTCGCAAAGCCGATGAAGAAAAGCTGGCCCGCTATGCCCAGGAAGTGGCGGAGAAAAACAAGGAACTCGAAATATTGGTCTATGTGGCGTCGCATGATTTGCGCTCGCCGCTCGTGAATGTGCAGGGCTTCAGCAAAGAACTCGCGCGAGCCTGTGAGTTGCTGAAAACGCGCCTGGCGGAATCGCCCGGTGAATTCATCAGCAAAAAGGAGTTCATGACCTTGCTGAACGAAGATGTCCCGGAGTCGCTGTCGTTTATCGAGGCAGGCGTTGCCAAGATGGACAAAATACTCTCCGGATTTTTGCGTTTTTCGCGTTTGGGCCGGGCGGCACTGAATATCCAGCCATTGGATATGAATGCCATGCTGGCGGAGATTCGCCAAACGATGGACTTCCAAATCAAACAGAGTGGCGCGGTCATCCAAATTGGAAAATTACCCCCCTGTCTCGGCGACTCGACGCAGATCAATCAGGTCTTTTCCAATCTCATAGATAACGCCTTGAAGTATCTGGACCCGGCTCGACCGGGAAAAATCAAAGTGAGTGGCCGAGTGGAGGAAGGGCGCGCGATTTATGCGGTGGCAGATAATGGGATTGGCATAGAAGAGGAACACCAGGCCCGGGTGTTCGAGATTTTTCACCGGTTAAATCCCTCAGAAACCGCCGGTGAAGGCCTCGGCTTGACCATTGCCCAACGGACCCTCGAGCGGCAAAATGGCAGAATTTGGGTTCAATCAAAAGCTGCCGAAGGAAGCACATTTTTTGTATCGTTGCCAGTCGCGGCAATTCCAAACTAAGTCAACACCATATCACTGTGAAACATCGTATAACGAGCCTCTGTCAGTTTTTCATTGCTTTTGCCGACTGAAAATTATTTGGTGTACATGAGCATAACTATGACAAAGGAAGTTCTGATTTTAATTGCCGATGATGACGCCGGCCACGCGCGCCTGATTGAAAAGAACCTGCAACGCGTCGGCCTCCACAATTCCATACAGCGTTTTGAAAATGGACAGGAGATTCTGGACTTCTTATTCGGAAATGGAAAAGCGCAGGCGATGTGCCCGGATAAACCATACCTTCTCCTGCTGGACATTCGCATGCCGAAGGTCGATGGAGTGGAAGTGCTCAAGCAAATCAAAACCGATCCGGAATTGCGAAAGCTGCCGGTCATCATGCTCACGACCACTGATGACCCGCGGGAAGTGGCCCGCTGCCATGCCTTGGGCTGCAGCAATTACATGGTGAAACCGGTTGATTACGAAAAATTTTCCGAGGCCATCAAGCAACTGGGGCTGTTCATTAGTTTGATTCAGGTGCCGGAAACCACCACTGGCAAGGCGGCTTGAGATCACCTATGCAGGC
>DASWRJ010000087.1:0-2762 GCA_036403255.1 Verrucomicrobiia bacterium | reverse complement strand
CGGAACATTGTCGCACCGCAGGGCACAGCGTTCACGTCCGAGCATGCCCGCATTCTCAAGCGCTATATTGATGAAGTTGTTCTCTGTTTTGATTCCGATAACGCGGGTCAAACTGCCGCGGTGCGAGTGCTCGATTCGCTTCTTGGCGCCGGTCTGGTCATTCGAGTGGCCACTATTCCTGGTGGCCACGACCCGGATAGCTTCATCAAAGTCAACGGCGCTGAGGCATTCCAACAAATCATCAAATCCGCGCAAGGCTTTTTCGATTATTATCTGAACCGGCTTTGCGCCACGAATGATCTCAACACAGACAAAGGCCGTTTGGCGATCGTTCGCTCGATGGCCGAGGCGGTCGCGAAAGCCAATAGTCCCGTGCTCACAGACACCTACGCCCAGAAAACCGCGCAGCGTCTCGGTGTGGCCACGGAATCCGTGCGCGCCGAATTCAAAAAGGGCGGCCGCCCCGCTCCGTTTGTCCATCCTGCGGACGATGAACCGCCAGCCGAAGCTCAGCCTGAGAAAGTGGTTCCTCCGTCCACCCGCGAATTCTGGTTTTTGCGCTATCTCCTCGCTGGCGAGCAAGAACAAGTCAATTGGCTGCGACGGCACCTAATTTGGGATTGGATTGCGCATGTTCAAGTGCGCCAAATCGCCGCCGCGCGGTTCCAAATGCTCGACCATAACACCTGGCATGGCGTCCCTTCGCTGCTGGATCATTTTGAAGAGAACAGTATTCAGGAGTTGATTACGAGCGCCGCTGCCGAAGATTTGCCGACGCGGGACATTGATAAGAACATTCAGCAGACGCTCCTGAATATTCGCAATGATTGGATCGATGCTCGCCTGGCGCAGCTCACTCAAAAATTTGGCCAGACCGGTCTCACCGAAAGCGAACTGATTGAAATAGCCCAGGAAAAGAAAAATCTGCACGCCTTGAAAAAGGGTCCTCTGATTTCCAAAGAGGAACCGTTGGTGGACCCTGTTGCAAGTGCGGAACAAGTGCCATAGCTCCTTCAGCAGTGCTGCTGAATTAGGTGCAAATCCGCCTCAAAAATGCTACACGCCAACTCAGCTTTTCTGACTGGGGTTGGCAATGGAATACAAAAACCGTTCGCCGCGCAGATAGAGATCGCGACCGGCCAAAGCGGCTGAAGCGCTAAAGGAATCCTCAAGCTGATTCAACGCGAGCGTATCGGGCTTGCCACCATGTCGCAGCACGATGGTGCTCCCCTCGCGGGAGGTAATATAAGTTCGGTTCGCCGCGCCAATCGGAGAGGCAAAAATATCACGCAGATTCCCCAGACGCACCGAATCAAGCCTCTGTTTGCCTGATTTGGCATCGAGCACGGAAAGCACATTTTGGTAATGCCGCAGGAAGTAAAGCGTATTGCCATAGAGCAGCGGTGAGGGCACGTATGGCGTAGACCGATTCAGCTTCCAGGCCACATGGTCGGTGCCGGTGATATCACCTTTCGCGCCTTGCAGGCGGATCGCGACCATATTCTGACCATCGTAGCTGTTTCCGGCGAACACCATGCCCAGTCCCGCGACCGGGGAAGAAACAACGTTGCCGGAGAGACCGCCGCATTCCCAAATCAAGGAGCCCGTCTTCGGGTCATAAGCCCGAATCCGCTTTGACGCACTGACAACAACCTGCGGCGCAAGGCCTGGTTCGGCCACAATAATGGGCGTGGACCACGAGGTTTTTTCATCGCGCGAGACCTTCCAGAGCTCGCGACCACTCTTCTTATCAAAAGCGAATATCCACGAATCGGCCTCGTGGTCCCAATTGAGAATGATGGAATTTTCGAATATTACCGGCGAGCTCCCCTCCCCGTGCGCGTGCAACGTTTGCATTTTGCCCAAGTCCTTGCGCCACTTCACTTCACCTCTGGTATCGAGACAGTAAAGGCCATGCGAACCAAAGAACGCATAAATGAATTCGCCATCTGTCACCGGCGAATTCGAAGCCAAACTGCCCATTTGGTGCCCGCCCTCGTGCGGAAAATCTTCGTGCACCTTTGTCTTCCAGGCAATAGCACCATCCGAACGCCGGACGGCAATCACCACATACTGATGCCGCTGCGTGACGGGCACATTATCATGTGATCCGGGAGCATGGTCATACACCGGAGCGACTGGGTCGCCTAGAGGTTCAGCCGACATTAGGTATACGTAATCACCCCATATAATTGGACTGGAATGTCCCTTCCCAGCGAGCGGCAGTTTCCATTTTATATTTTTGGATTCGCTCCATTCCAGGGGCGGGTCGGCAAATGGCGCAACTCCGGTAGCCAACGGACCGCGCCATTGCGGCCAATAATTCAAAGCTGGGTTTTGCCTGGTAGAGGAGTTGGCCGCAGGCATGGGCGCTTCACCGCCAAAGGCCTTTCGAGCAAACAAAGGGAGAGAAAGGGAAAAGCCGGTTGCGGCAGAGCGATTCAGGAATGTGCGGCGATTAATTGGCATGGCCTATTAATACACCACAGTTTGGAGAAAGATTCGAGCAAAGCCAGACTGAAACCAGTCGCTCCAATAACCGCCAGATTGCCTGCTCAGGCAGCCACTTCTTTTTTAATGAAATCCTCAGGATTCTGCCTGATCAGCTTGGCTTCGGCAAATTGCCTCAGTAAATCAAAGACATCCTGCTGGATGACTTCCAGGGGGCCTTCATACAATCCGCAAAGCATATTGATCAAGTCCGATGCCATGTGGACGCCGTCACACGATTCATAAACCCGTGTGCCCACGTCGTCCAGCGC
>DASWRJ010000086.1:0-4505 GCA_036403255.1 Verrucomicrobiia bacterium | reverse complement strand
TATCTTTCCAAGGATCGTATAGAAGCCCTTATAGAGACCATGGAACTACTCAGCGACTCGCATTTCGCCAAAGCGCTAAAGGAATATGAGTCAGGGCAGACGAAATTCTATGAGCTAAGGGACTTGGACAAAGCAATGTCTTCATGAAGACCAGAGTGGTCATCGGGGGGCGCGTAAAAAGTTTTTTGGAGTCGTTAGCACCCGAACCACGGCGCAAATTGTGGCGTGCAATCAAAGATTTGTCCTATGGAAAAGGCGAAATCAAACAATTGGAAGGTCGTTTGGCCCCCTACTGGCGTCTGCGCGTCGAACGCCTTCGCGTAATATACCATCAGATTTCCGTGGCCGGCGAGCGGCGCGTGATTTGCTTTTTTGCGGACTACCGGGCCACAGTCTATGCCGTATTGGAGCAGCTTTTAACATCTGGCCTGATCGAAGAATTACGCGACGCTTCTCGCCAAGCTCCGGAGGAATAGTAATTCAATCTCCTACTCCGCCACTTTCGCCCAGCAGCGAAGCACTTCCGCGACGCTCCAAGCCTGGGCAATACAACCGCGCGGAGTAAATGACGCCTCGGCATCAAATATTTCACTGATGCTGCCGATGCACGCTTCGTTGAGATGCGGGATAAATCCTTGCAAAAAGTTGAGGGCGCCTGCTTTGTCCTTGGGATGGACGCGCAGCCATGCATCCACAAACGGGCCGATGAGCCACGCCCAGACCGTGCCCTGGTGGTAGGCGGCATCGCGCGCGCGCAAGTCACCGAAATATTTGGCTTTATAATCGGGATTGTCACGGCTAAGAGTTCGCAGCCCGACTGGGGTGAGTAATTTGTCCTGCACTATCTTCAGCACGGGCTGCCAGTATTGCTCATCGAGGATTGGGTGCTCGAGGGAGAGGGCAAGCAACTGATTTGGACGACAGGCATGGCTATGGCCGCTTTCGCCATCGATCACATCATAAAGGTAGCTGCCTTCCGCGTACCAGAATTTCGCGTTGAATGATTCGCGGGCGCGTTTGGCGTGGGCGAGAAAAGGTTTGGCAGCATCTTCACCCTGCTCCTCCCGCAGCCAATTGGCCATGAGCATAAGCGCGTTGTACCACAAAGCATTGATCTCGACGGCTTTTCCGCGTCGCGGCGTGACGACCCAACCATCGACCTTGGCGTCCATCCAGGTCAATTGATAACCCTCCGCGCCCTGGGTGAGCAGGCCGTCCGCGGGATCCACGTGAATGCCAAATTTTGTGCCGCGGATATGATGGTCCACGATGTCGAGAAGCTTTGGCAAAATAAGCTGCAAGGTGGCGCGATCACGCGTGTGTTGGAGATACCGGTGCAGGGCATGGAAAAACCAGAGCGTCGCGTCGGCAGTGTGGTACAGGCCATCACTTTTGCCCTCGGGGAAAAGATTGGGGATCAATCCATCGCGCACATAATGGGCAAAGGTTCGTAAAATCCAGCCAGCCTCGGTGTAGCGCCGCGTGGTGAGCGTCAGCCCCTCGAGGCTAATCATCGTGTCACGCCCCCAATCGGTGAACCAATGATAGCCGGCAATGACCGTCCTGACTTCGTCACCAGCCGCATGGGCGCGCGCTGCATCCTGAACACGCCCGACGGGATTAATAATAAATTGATCGGCCGCCAGCACTAAATCGGCGCCAGGGCTGAGCCGGACTTTTGGGTGGGCGGCGGAAATGAGCCTATTATGGCGTTCATGATAAAACTTTACTGCTTCCTCCGGCCCGAGGGCCATCATGGTATGCCACGTCTCAGTGGAGGCCATAAGGGTGGCAGACTTTTGCGGGCTTAATTCCAATGTGAAGTAGCCCGGGCTCCAAAGCACGCCGCGCGATTCGTAGCCACGCTCGGCTTCCTTGGCGTAATAAATTTCGCGCTTGATGCCGCCTTCGTGAGTGAAGCGCGTATGTTCCCGATCATCAAAGGTGAGCCGCAGTTTGGGCAGAGCTTCGCCAGCCGACACTTCGAAGTTCTGTCCATGAATGGAAACCAAATAATGGTCATGCCCGAAATTCACCACGGCGTGTTCGTGTGAGCGAAAGTGCATCGAAGGACGAAGTTCGAGGCGGACGGAATTTTGCTTTGAAAGCAGACGGTAAGTGATGTGGACCGTGTTCTGGCCGTTGAGCAACAGAACATTTTTTTCCAAAATAATTCCGTCCACTTCATAACGCCAAATGGGCATTTGGTTTTCGAGGCGGAATTCAGAAATGTAGTGGGATATAGTCAGCTTCTCTTCGGAATGACTTGGTTCCTCCCCGCAAATTTGAATCTTGCGTCCTTCGGGAAAGCACAAAAACTCGGCCAAATGATTGAGCATGACCGTGCGCCCATGCGGCGCTGGAAGAGCGGCGATGAGCAAGCCATGATAGCGCCAGGTCACGGTGCCTGAAATCGTGCCGCTGGCATAGCCGCCCAGTCCGTTGGTAACCAGCCACTCGCGCCGAAGCATCTGGCGCGTAGTTTCTCCTTGCGAGTTGGCTAAATCAATTTTGCGGACCAGCTTTGCCATTTTTCCCCTCGGGTTCCGGACTCATCAAAACCGCCGCTTGCCCCAGAATAAACCAACTGCCCTCGACCTCAATGGGTGGAGTCCCGCCGCCGCCATACAGGCAGGATTCGCTGGACCATTCTACTTTCCATCGGCATTGCTCCGGCGGCGCGAGCAACGGCTCGGCAACTGAGTCCAAACGCAAATCGCACCCCAAATTCACCAGCAGCAAACGGTCCTGCCCATCCTC
Organism: Verrucomicrobiia bacterium; assembly: GCA_036403255.1. Taxonomy (GTDB): domain Bacteria; phylum Verrucomicrobiota; class Verrucomicrobiia; order Limisphaerales; family JAQGOV01; genus JAQGOV01. The sequence continues at coordinate 1,745 of DASWRJ010000086.1, read as the reverse complement.
GGCGAAAAACCGAACCACAAAAGCTTCTGGGCCTAGCACCGCGCCATCGACTCCCAATCGCTTTGGCCGCGAGAGCACTGGGTCTTCTCTCCGCAAGCGCAAGAGATCCCGGTGAAGGTTGGACACTTCGCCATGGGTCTCGCGCTCGGAAAAGTCCAACTTACACCGACGAAACGTGCTCTCTAACTCCGGATCGACCAACATACATTGGGCTTCTGAGGTAGTGATGCTTGCAAACTGACTTAAGAATTCGCGCCTGCCCTTCGAGACCAGTTTCGCCAGCTCAGGATTATGATCGGCGAAGTAAAAGAAGGGCGCGGAAGCCGCAAACTCCTGGCCCTGAAACAACATGGGGGTGTTCGGGCCGAGTAATACTAACGCTGTGAACGCACGGAAGCGTCCCGGGCTGGTCCGCTGGTGCACTCGCGTGCCATGCAGCGAATTGGCAATTTGATCATGGTTCTCGAGGAAAATGACAAACTGCTCTGGATGGAGGTCGAGTGCCGGCTTTCCACGCGGTTTTTTTTGCCATGCATAACGCTGCCCCTGAAATAAGTAACCCCACTTGATTGCGGAAAGAATCTCCTGGGGCGTGCCGCGATAATCACTGTAATAAGCCTCGCCCCGGCCAGCTAAGGCGACTTTCGCAGTGTGGTGAAAATCGTCATTCCAAAGAGCGTCGAGCCCATAGCCGCCGGCGCTTACGCTCCGCACCAATCCACTTTCCTGCGATTCATTTTCCGCTACGATGTAGGTGGCGCGCCCTGCACCGGCCACGCGCACAGCCTGGCCAATCTCCTGCACAATGTGTTTGGCGGAGGAATCGAAGATCTGCTGGGTGGCGTCCAAGCGCAAACCATCGAGATGGAATTCATCGATCCAATAGCGGGCGTTGCTAATGAAAAACTCGCGAACTGGCTCGCTGTTTTCCCCGTCAAAATTAAGAGCCTCTCCCCATTCATTCGAGTAGCGGTGGCTGAAATAATCTGTAGAGAAGTGTTTAAGATAATTTCCATCCGGCCCAATGTGGTTGTAAACCACATCCAAAATCACACCGAGCCTGAAATGATGGGCGCGGTCCACAAAAAACCGCAAGTCATCCGGCCGACCATAGAGACGGGTGGGCGCAAATAAGTTCACACCATCATAGCCCCAGCCGAAGCGGCCGGGAAAATCCGCCACAGGCATTAGCTCGAGCAAGGTAATGCCCAACTCCGCAAGCTTCGGCAATTGCTCTGCTGCGGCCGCAAATGTCCCCTCTTTGGTGAATGTGCCCAGGTGCATCTCGTAGATGACCTGACCCGCACGTGGCGCACCCCTCCAATTCGCATCTTTCCACGGGTAACTTGCGGGATCTATGATCTGCGACGGCCCGTGCGGCCCCTCTGGTTGAAAGCGCGAGACTGGATCCGGGAAATCACCGGAGTCGAGGCGAAATTTGTAGAAAAGCCCCGGACTCGCGTCTGGCACCAGCAGTGAAAAGTAGCCGTCGCGCTCGGGTTCCATCTCTGCAAGCCAGGCCGTGCGGGATAAATCTGCGGTTTCGGAAATCAGGACACTGGCTCTTTTGGATTTAGGCGCCCAGACCCGAAAATGGACGCCGCTCGACCCGACTTCAGCGCCGATGGGAAGCCGCCGGGGAAAATTATCGCCTGAACTCTGTGTCTTGAGCGTGCTGACTGCTCCAGGTTTTTCTTCAAGTGGCGTTCTGGAATTGGTGTTCATTGGGATTATTGGAGATTCCA
>DASWRJ010000085.1:0-3387 GCA_036403255.1 Verrucomicrobiia bacterium | reverse complement strand
CGCGGCTCGACTTGCGCGATGAATTCCAGCAGGTCGTCGCGATGCGCATGCGCCGTGAGATCAAATTCCTGCACATCGCAGCGCCTCGTCACTTCCCCTCCGGACGGACTGAAGATAAATGTCTCGCCAGGTTTGGAGGCCTTTAACCGCCCGGCCGGGGTGTCCGGATCCGAATAGCCGACAAAAAAGATTCCATGCCGCTCCTCGCCGGCCATCCGCATAGCCAGATCGTGCGCGGCGGTTTTTTCCGTCATCATTCCCGCAGTGACCACAAAAATTTTTGGGCTGCCCGTCAGCTTCATGTTTTCGGCCTGGCCTTTCTCGAGCACGACCAAATTTAAGGCCTTCGTCAGGCGAAGATTCTGGTGCTGACGGTATGTGCGGTGGGCCTCCAGATCATAAATCTCCGTAAACACGCGCCCCAATCCGCCGATGAAAATCGGCTGGCGCGGGATTTTCCCCGCTGCCATTTCAACGGACAGCATGGCCAGTATTTCCTGCGTCCTTCCGAGCGCAAAGGCAGGGATCAAAACGGAACCTCTCCGCTTCAGGACATTATTAATGGCCATGGCCAGACGGTCCATCTCTCCCTGGCGGCTGTAATCGGGCGCCACCGCTGTGTTGCCGCGCGTTGTCTCCATAATCAGCACCTCGGCGCGGGCGCCCTCGAAGCGGGCGCTGCGCAAAAGGGTTTGATCGTGAAAGCAGACGTCACCAGTGTAAAAAAGAGTCTGCTTGTTCCCGCGCACCATCAGTCCCGCGGACCCCAGCGCGTGTCCCGCATCCAGGAATTCTATAGTCGGTGAGTCGAAACCTCGCCGCAGGTTCTTCGGTGCAACCCACTCAACTTCCCGGTTATAGCGACACCCCTGAAACAGAGGCGCAATCTCGTCCAACTCATCGTGCGAATAAAGCGGATATTCTTTTATTCCCATTTCATCGCGCTGCCGCACCATCACATTCACGGAATTGTGCAGGACGCGCTCGACCAGGAAGTAACTCAGCTCGGAAAGCAGGACGTTGGCGTGCGGAAAATATCGAATCGCAACCGGCAGTGAGCCGACGTGATCGTGATGGCAATGACTGATTGCAATGGCATCCACTTCCTCGTTGGCAATGTAGCGAAACATCGGCAATCCTCCTCTCCCGTCGATCTTCGGATGCACGCCCGCATCCAGCAATATCTTGTGGCCCTCAATCTCCACAAACCACGCGCTCGCGCCAATGTTTGTGTCAGGATTTAAATTTATGATCCGCATAATGGTAAACTTACTTAGCGCACCCACCTCCGCATGGCGGGTGAACATACCCTATCAGAGGCGATTTAAATAGTTTGAAGATTCGACGAGTTGCTCGCGTCTCTTCCTCTGAACCGGGGGTTTAGCGAATGGCCGGGGTAATGCACAACCGACCAGAAGAAGTTCCTCGCTAGCTTGCGGGAGAAAAGGAGGCTTAGTTTGGTTGTTTGGGTATTGCGGGCTGATGTTTATGCCCGCAATTTTTTTTGCATATCTGGACTTCAAGGCTGGCTCGTTATTTTCGTCCAGTTAAACCCTTGCGCATCAGCATACTTTGAAAAGGCGCGTTCGTTCTGAATCAGCACTGCCCGAACGATGCTCGAATCGTCCGCTCGCCCGGCTACCGGCAGCAGATCGGGAATGACATCGATTTTTTTGTGGGCATACGTAATCGCGAATACCGCTTCTGCAAAGGCGAAGTAAGGTAAATCCCGATAGGCCCCTTCAGCAAAATCCTCGACGGCATCTGCAAGAAACTCCAATTGATCGACCAGGTGGGGATACTTTGGCGCATTAATCTGCGTGAATTCTACCTTCCACATCGGCAGTTGTCTTAAGACCAGTTCCACCACCCGGGGCGTAATGCGTGAAGCCCCGTGATTTAAATATTCAACGAACTCGGACATGGCCGGGAACTTACCAAGATATTGAAAGTGAAGTAAATCGCAAAGAACGGGGGAGACACCCCACCAGTGCTGCCTAACTCCACGGCGCAATTCGACTGTCCAACTGAAAAATCTGCCCGGAGATATTTTGGGTTGTTGTTAAGAAAGCTACACAGCGTGCTACTTCCTCTAGTGAATTTATGCGCCCGAGCGCATTAGCGGCCGCCAAGGATTCTATTTGTTCACCCGAAAGCTCACGCGTCATTTTCGTCGGCAGAATTCCCGGAAGTACCGCGTTCACACGGACATTCCGTGAGCCAACCTCCCTCGCGAGGGCCGCAGACAACCCATATAGACCTGCTTTGGCCGCCCCATATGCGCTTTGCCCCCGCGCCCCGGCCCGGCCACTCCACGAGCTGATATTGATAATATGTCCTTCGCGCTGCTTGATCATTGGCCTAAGAGCGGCTTGTGCACAAAGATACGCTCCCTTTAAGTTCACGGCCAGAACCTGGTCCCAATCCACTTCCTTTAGCTGGGCCATATTAGCGTCTATTGTCAGCCCCGCATTGTTAATCAACGCGTCAATTCGTCCCCATCGCTCGATCACACCTCGCAACACGGCTTCAACTGCATCTCTGGAAGTGACATCGAGCGCAACCGGCCAAACAGTTTCCGAGGGGGATTCGGTAGTCGCTGAATGGTAAGAAGCAGCCACGCGCCAGCCCTGGCCTGCAAAAGTTTTTACCAGTTCCTGCCCCAGACCACCCGCCGCGCCGGTGATCAGCACCACACGATTCTTCGGCTCGCTCATGACTGCAAAGCCGGCCGTGCTGGACTGGAAGCCTCTCTCGGAGTGATCGCCCAGTTGCCGTCGATCATCGATCCGGCGACGTTGCCCTGGAAGTGTACCGCAAATTCACCAGCGGAGCTCAGCTTATCCGAGTAAGGTAGTGCGATTAAATCCGCCATCGCGTTCTCGGAAATTTGGCCAAGTTGCCCGGTGCGTCCCAGGGCACGCGCACCATTCACCGTCGCCATTTCGAGAATTGTAGCTGGCGAGACTTCCCGGAATTTGTCGGCAAATGCGCGCATCTCCGCAAACATGTTTAGCTCAGGAAGATTGCCTTTCTCCTTGAGCACGGTCGCGAGGCTGTCCGTGCCCAGGCAAATGTTCACTCCAGTGGAGACAAGTTCATTCCGCGGAAAAAGCAAATGTCGAAAATAGGCGTGACTCCTTGGGCAATGCGCAACGCTCACGTTATAACGTCCGAGCACAGGTGCATCATCGCGGCATAGATAATTTACATGCACAGCGATCAGCCTTTCACTGAGGTAATCATTGCGTTCGAGATGGTTTATGGGCGATCCCAGCCCGCAATCGCTCATATCGCGCTGTGATTTAAGCCACTCAAAAAGCGCCCCATGTCGATACAGATACATTTCGTATTCCTCTTCGGATTCCGCAACGTGCGTCACCAGCG
>DASWRJ010000084.1:0-3153 GCA_036403255.1 Verrucomicrobiia bacterium | reverse complement strand
AGGTGGAGCGATTTTAATCTTCATTATCGCCAAGCTGCTCGGTAAATAAAAAGTTATAATTGCGCGGGTTTTATATGATGCGAAGCTCGCTCGAAACGCGAGTTCTGCCGCTTCAGTGAGTTTCCGCGCCGCGCCGACCTCCCCTCGGTCATAATTCGCAAAGTGACTACACTGGTCCGCTGATTACTTCGCAGTAGGACCCTGCCATCCGCCGCCAAATTTTTTACGGTAAACCATGTTGTCCTTGACGGGTCATTCGGCGAGGGGTCAAATTGTCAGTCGCTCCCATGAGCTTCCAATCGTTTCCAGAGCAAAAGCCCGCCGTCGAGCTGCTGCAACGCAGCCTCGCCAATGGCCGACTCGGTCATGCCTATCTTTTCGGCGGCACAGATCTCGAGCAACTCAGTGGAGTCGCCCGCACTCTGGCCAAGACGCTTAATTGCGCCAATCCTCCGCAACGTTCACCTGAAGGGCGCCCGCTCGATTCATGCGATCAATGCCCAAGCTGCCGTAAAATTGACCAGGAGCAACACCCGGATGTGCAATGGGTCCGGCCCGAGTCCAAGTCGCGCGTCATCACCATCGATCAGATGCGCGGCCTGATGCAGACGGTTTATCTCAAGCCCAATCAGGCGGACTGCAAGGTCAGCATCATTGTGGCAGCCGATCGATTGAATGTGCAGGCGGCCAATGCATTTCTCAAGACACTGGAAGAACCCCCCGCGAATTCGATCCTGATTCTGCTCACGACCGAGCCGCAACGGATTCTCGAAACCATCATCTCACGCTGTTTGCGTTTGAATTTCAGCGGTGAAGCCGCTCACCTGCGCAACCCGCAAACGCTGGAGTGGATCGCGGGCTTTTCCGATATCGCGGCCAAACCGCAAAAAAGCCTGCTGATGCGCTATCAACTGCTTTCCGTTCTTCTTAATCGGCTGAATCAGCTCAAAGCGGCCATTAGCGAGCAGATCACGGCCCGCTCACCTCTCGAACGTGTCGATGACATCGAGCCCGCTCTTCGTGAACGCTGGGAAGACGAGTTGACCGCCGCCATCGAGGCTGAATATCGCCGGCAACGCACCGAACTCCTCTCCAGTTTGCAATGGTGGATGCGAGACATTTGGCTGGCCACGCAGTCGCTTGGCAAGAATGCGCTCACCTTCCCAAACCTCGGGCAAAGCGTTGAAATGATCGCTCGTCGCATCGGTGCTTCCGATGCGGTGCAAAACCTTGAACAACTGGAAAGTCTGCAACGCCTTCTCTCGGGCAACGTCCAGGAAGCGCTTGCGCTGGAAGTGGGCCTTTTGCGCCTGAAACTTTGAAAGCGCACGAAAATTCATTCACCGCACATTCCCCCTGGCGTCCTTGCCCCTGCTTTAGCGTTTGTCGCGAATGAAACTGCCCAAGGCAACTCCTCAAACAAAACTTGAGCCTAAAACGCCTGGGCATCCGCTTCTGTGGCTCTTCGCCTTCTGGTTTGGCGTCGTCGTCCTGAAGTTTGGCAACCCAGTCATATTCAGCTCGCAGATTCTGCCGCCGCAAAATTTCGAAGAGCTTTGGCTGAACGCGTGGCCTGTAAGCTGGGGCTATACGCTCATGCTGCTCCCCATGGTGCTTACTCTCAAATATTGGCGTCGCCCCACGCTTAAGTTTCATTGGCTGATGGCCGCTCCAGCCGTCTGGCTGCTCTGGCAATTCATCAGTTCCGCTGCCACAGTGAATGCGACCCTGACAAATACAACCCTGGCGCATTTTACAGCCTGCGCCTTATGCTTTTACCTCGGCCTTTTTCAGCCTTTGCCGACAGCAATCCGAAAACCGATGTTCCTCGGCATACTCATCGCTTTCGTGCTCATTTTAGTTCAAGGCCTGGACCAGCACTTTGGGGGACTGGAGGAAATGCGAGATTTCGTCAAAAAGCATTGGAATGAATTATCCGCCGAAGCCCGGCGACAGATTTCCACACCCGAGTTCCAGAAAAAAATCAGCAGCGAACGCATTTTCGCCACTTACGTTTATCCCAATGCCCTTGCTGGAGGCATCCTCTTGTTCCTGCCCATCTGCGTGGCTGCGGTGTGCCATTTATTCAATTGGCTGCAATGGCCTTCCCGATTGTTTCTCCTGACAATTCTAAGCGCAGCGGCTCTGGCTTGCCTTTATTGGTCAGGGTCAAAAGCCGGCTGGCTCATCTTTCTCGCTTTAGGCGCGTTCGCCTTTTTTCATATAAAGCTAACTTCGCGTCTCCGTTTGATTGGGGTCCTCGTGTTAGTTTGCCTCGGCACAACAGCTTTCTACGCCAGATACGCCGGTTATTTCGCCAAGGGTGCCACCAGCGCGGTCGCCCGAGCTGATTATTGGAAATGCGCGGTTCAGGTAACTGTGCAGAAGCCGGTCTTTGGTTCTGGCCCAGGAACTTTCATGGTCGAATATAAAAATCGCAAAAGTCCCGAAGCTGAGATGGCGCGTTTGGCGCATAACGACTATTTAGAGCAGGCATCTGACAGCGGCCTGCCAGGTTTTTTTACCTACGCCATAGCCATAATCGGTTCGCTTGGGTTCCTCTATCGTTATCGAAGCCGGGAATGCCCATGGCTTTATCTGGCCCTTTGGCTGGGAGTCGCGGGGCTGGCCGTGCAAAGCGTTGTCGAGTTCGGCCTTTACATACCTGGGCTTGCCTGGCCGTTCTTTTTCCTGCTCGGTTACCTCTGGAACGACTGCTCAAATCGCATCGACAACCCAAAGCCAGCAAGTTAGTTTGGCCACTCAAGAATGAAAATTCTTATCCTCAACGGGCCTAACTTGAACTTACTCGGTCAACGCGAGCCTGAAGTCTACGGTAAGTTGACCCTCGCTGAGATCGAACAGGCGGTCAGGGCACACGCAACCAAGCTTGGCGCTGCCATCGATTTTCGGCAAACCAACCATGAGGGTGAATTAGTCGGCTGGGTGCAGGAAGCCAAGGGTAACTTCGATGCTATCATTATCAACGCTGCGGCCTATACTCATACGAGCGTAGCTTTGCGCGACGCGATTAGCGCGACCGGAATTTCAACCATTGAAATCCATCTTTCCAACATCCACGCCCGAGAAGAATTTCGTCATCGCTCCTACATCGCCGGAGTCTGCAAGGGTCAAATTAGTGGCTTCGGCCTG
>DASWRJ010000083.1:0-2673 GCA_036403255.1 Verrucomicrobiia bacterium | reverse complement strand
AGCTTGTGGCTTTTATTTCGTCCGAACCCGACCAGGTGCTAACGCCAGGTATTTTGCGGGAATTTTTGCTGCAACGATTGCCTGAGCCGATGGTGCCCGCGCATTTTGTGTTTTTGGACGAGTTGCCACTTACGCCAAATGGGAAAGTGGATCGTCAGGCGTTGCCCGAAGTTGATTTAGGGCGCGAGCATCAACGTGGTTATGTGCCGCCAGCCAATCCAACCGAAGAAATGTTGGCCGGGATCTGGGCCGAACTGCTTGGGCAGGCGCCCATTGGAGCGAATGATAACTTTTTTGAGCTGGGCGGACACTCGCTTTTAGCCACCCAAATGGCCTCGCGCATTCACAGCGCATTTCGTTCGGAGATATCGCTCGACACAATTTTTGAAACCCGCACATTGCGCCAATTGGCGGAACAAATCAGCGCCGTTTCCAGGGGCGTAGTCGCCATACCTCCGCCGCTAATCACATCACAGCCGCAGAATCAGACTTACCCGCTTTCCTTCGCCCAGGAACGGCTTTGGTTTTTGGAACAACTCGAGCCTGGGCAGCCTTTCAACAACATCCCTTTGGCCATTCGCATCAAAGGGATATTAAGCGCCGAAGCATTAGAATTCGCGTTCAACGAGATAGTCCAGCGCCAAGCGGTTTTCCGAACCAGCTTTATCGCGCAAGGCGGCAGGCCGGAAGCGGTCGTTTCAGCGAACCTGGAATTCAAAGTTGAAAAATCAGATCTGAGTAATTTAAGTGCGGCAGCACAAATTGCCGAAGTCCACCGAATAGTTCGCGAAGAGGCGCGCAGGCCGTTTGATCTTCGTCAAGCCCCATTGCTCCGAGCTAAACTGCTCACTCTTGGCACCAGCGAACATTTGCTGGTCCTGAATATGCACCATATTATCAGCGATGGCTGGTCGCTTGGCATATTTTATCGAGAGCTAACGCACCTTTATGAAGCTTTCCTGGCCGCGCAAACACCTCCCCTCCCCTCGCTGCCAATTCAATATTCCGATTACGCCGTTTGGCAGCATCAATGCATGTCTGGCGCCCACCTGGAACAGCATAAAAAATATTGGCAGAACAAATTGAAGGGGCCGCTGCCGCTGCTCGATTTGCCTGCCGATTTTCCGCGGCCAGCATTGCAAACCTATGCGGGCGCGACACTGCAATTCGTTTTGCCCAAACGTCTCACCGCTCAACTCAAAGATCTCGGCCGACGCCAGGACGCCACGCTCTTCATGATACTTATGGCCGGTTTTCAGGCGCTGCTGCACCGGTACTCGGGACAGGAAGATATTTTGGTCGGGTCACCAATCGCAGGGCGCACGCGCAAAGAGACGGAAACCGTTATCGGAATGTTCCTGAACACGCTTGTTTTCCGAGGCAGCGTCGATCCCGAGATGACTTTTAACTCGCTCGTGCAGCAAATGCGCAAGACGGCGTTGGAGGCTTACGCGCACCAGGATTTTCCATTCGAGAAATTGGTCGAGACAGTGCAAGTGGAACGTGATCTGAGCAGGCCTCCGATCTTTCAAGCCATGTTTGTGCTCCAGAACGCTCCCCTGGCCTCTTTGCGCTTAAGCGGGCTCGAACTCTCGCCCGAATTCGTCGATAGCGGCACCGCAAAGTTTGATCTCAGCTTGATCATGGAGGAGAAAGGTGAGGCGCTGGAGGGCTACATCGAATACAACACCGCGCTGTTCAGGAGAGAGACAATGGAGCGACTGCTGGGCCATTTCGAGACCCTCCTGGCGGGCGCGATCGAAAACCCCGATCAAATTGTGGCCGCCCTGCCGCTTCTGACATCTGCGGAGCGCGAGGAACTACTGGTCGAGTGGAACCACACCGAAACCGCATACCCACATGACAAATGCGTGCATCATCTCTTCGAAGAGCAAGCGGCACGAACTCCGAACGCCGTCGCGCTGGTTTTTGAGGAATGCCAACTCACTTATTCCGAGCTCAATGCCAGAGCTAACGTACTCGCCCGAAAGTTAATCGAGATGGGCGTTGGACCGGAAACACGAGTGGGGATATGCGCCCGTCGCTCGCTGGAAATGGTGGTGGGGTTGATTGCGATTCATAAAGCGGGCGCCGCTCATGTGCCCTTGGATCCCTCTTATCCAAAGGACCGGCTTGCTTACATGTTGGAGGATTCACAAGCGCCGGTCTTATTGACCCAACGTGATCTCGCCGGGACCCTCATGATTCCAGGCACGACAAAGTCTGTTTACCTGGAGGAATCTCTACCGAGCTTTGCCCGAAACGGGCACGTAACAAACTGTGCCAATGGCGTGCCGGGCAATCCGAATAGCGGGGCGATTCCGGACAATCTGGCCTACGTTATCTATACTTCCGGTTCCACGGGGAAGCCGAAGGGAGTAATGGTGCGGCACCGGAATGTCGTCAATTTTTTCACTGGCATGGATGAACGTCTCGGGCGAGAGCCTGGCGTATGGCTGGCCGTCACTAGCATTTCCTTTGATATTTCAGTGCTGGAGATCTTTTGGACCCTCACGCGCGGGTTCAAGGTCATTATTCAATCCGAGGATGGTGGATTTCGCGCTGGCGAACAGAAAACCCTTCCGGCCGAGAAGCCGATGGATTTCAGCCTGTTCTATTTCTCGAGCAACGCCGAGGAGCCTGGCTTGGATCGATATCGCCTGCTCATTGAAG
>DASWRJ010000082.1:0-5014 GCA_036403255.1 Verrucomicrobiia bacterium | reverse complement strand
CTCGCGGTCCATGGCATTCCTATTTGTGTGCATATACATCCATTGTTCGTGTCCATTGGTGTTGCCCAAAACCGGAAAACCGGAAGAAAATTCATTGTGGAAAACCACGACCCTTGCCGCTCAACTACTTGCAACGCCTGTTCCGAAAATCTCCGGAAAAATTTTCCGGTTTTCGCGAGCGAACCCCCAACACATGAACTCTGACTCATGACCTTCTTTTCCCAAACTGGAATTGGCATTCAGCAATTGAGTAGTTGCGCCTGGTTGCGGTTGATTGCGGCTAAATTTGGCACCTTCCACCGCACACCAACCTCAATTCGCCATTCGCGCAGCAACCCAGGCTTTGCCAGCAATGGCGGACGCCAAAACTCCATTCAACTCTCATCTTTCACCTTTCACCTTTCAACTCCTGGTCACGCCTGGACAAGCCTGGAAAAGCCTGCAAAAGGCAAATGCCAGCCTTTGGGTTTCCGCATTCAGGCACTCTCTTTGCCGCTGATATCGGCTGGTTGCGGTTGGTCTCGCCTGATTGCGGCTCAATAGTGTATCTCCTGGCCGCAATTGATAGGTGCCTTTCGCCTTCTAGGAAAAAGATGAAAAATAGACCACCCCAACACTCTCATCTTTCACCTCTCAACTTGCCTTGCACTTCTCTTTCACCCAGTTTGCACCCTGGCACCCCAAAGATGTACAATAAAATCAAGGGTCCTTGCGGGGTTTGCACCCCTTGCACCTTTTCCGAGTGTATATCTGTATCCCCTCTCAATCCTAATCTTAATCCCAATCCTAATCTTAATCTTAATCTTAATCCTAATCCTAATCTTAATCCTGTGCGCCCGTCATTGACTTCGATCCTTGTCCTCACCACGGGCATTTCACCTTCCCACTCAAAGGCTGCCTGCCCCAAAACCTCGGAGGTCAAAGCCAGTCAAACCTGTTCAAAGCCAGTCAAACCTGTTCAAAGCCAGTCAAAGCTAAAAATCCGTGCCCCAGTGCTTTGACTCTATCCCTGCATATGGCTGCTCCAACGTGAAAACCTGAAAACTTGAAAACCCTACTCCAGTCGAGCTGGACAAAGCTAAACAAAGCTAAACAAAGCTAATTTTTTATGCGCGCCAGCTCGTACTTAAAACAAACCCTGTCCCGCCTCGGCGCGTTTGGGACCGCTCCGCGCTTGTGGTTCTTCATTCGTGGTTGTCCCCTGCGCGTGCATTACCTATCATGAACCACGACACCGAGCTTGCCCTAATGTCCAGCACCAGAACAGTCCGCTTCAGCCTGCTTGCTTTCGCTTGCGCCATCTTGGTCGCGAGCCTCTGCTGGCCTGCCCTCGCCGCTCCGCTCAAATGGGAACAGCGCCAGGGCTATCGCGTTGCTGAACTCTCCGTCCCGCCAAATGGTCATGCCGGCTTCACCCTGCTGACTCCCGAACAAACCGGGATTTTTTTCACCAACCAGCTTTCCTATCAGCGTTCCCTCAAAAACCAAAACCTCCTCAACGGCGCCGGTGTCGCCGCCGGTGATTTCGATGGCGATGGTTTGCCCGACCTTTATTTCTGCAACGAAGAAGGCGCCAGCGCCCTGTTTCGCAACCTTGGCAATTGGAAATTCGAAGATGTGACCGCCCGCTCCGATGTCGCCTGCACCAACCAGGCTTCGCGTAGCGCCGTCTTTGCCGACCTGAACGGCGATGGCCGGCCTGATCTCCTCGTCGGCAGCATCAGCGGGCCAAACGCCTGTTTCCTGAACCTCGGCAATGGCCGTTTCAGTAACATCACTGAAAGCGCCGGGCTTGTCCTCAAAGCGGGCTGCCACACGATGGCTCTCGCCGATATTGACGGCAACGGCACGCTCGATCTTTACATTGCGAACTACGGCGAGAATTCGATCCTGCGCGGGGGCGGTCTTCTTAGCGTTCGCACGGTCAATGGCAAGCCGGTCGTCACGGGCCGCTACGCAAATCGAATCAAAATTATCGACGGAATGATGGTTGAATACGGCGAGCCCGACGCCCTCTATCTCAACGATGGCCAGGGCCATTTCACTCGCGTTTCCTGGACGGACGGCTCCTTCCTGGACACTGCCGGCCAGCCGCTCAAAGTCGCGCCGAATGACATGGGCCTGAGCGTCATGTTTCGAGACCTGAATGGCGACGGCGCACCGGACATTTACGTGTGCAACGATTTTCAAACTCCCGATCGCATCTGGCTCAATGATGGGCATGGCCGTTTCCGGGCGCTCCCTGACACCGCCATCCGCACTTCCAGTCAATTCTCCATGGGCGTGGATTTCGCGGACATTGACCGCGACGGATTTGACGACATTTTTGTCACCGACATGCTCAGCCGTTTTCACTCGCTCCAGATGACGCAAATCAGCCCCACCAATCCCCCGCTCTCTCACGTGGGCGAGCCGACCGACCGCAGGCAAAGCAGGCACAACACGCTCCTGCTCAATCGTGGCGATGTCACCTACGCGGAGATTGCCAACTTCGCCGGTGTCGCCGCCTCGGATTGGAGTTGGTCGGCCGTGTTTCTGGACGTTGACCTCGACGGCTACGAAGACCTGCTCATAGCCACCGGTCACGCGCACGACACGCAGGACCTCGACACAGCGGAACGTTCGCCCAAGGAAAACTCTGCCGGATTTAAAACGATGCCGATGCAAAGCGACCGTCAGCTCAGCGAATACCCCCCGCTGAGCGTGCCGAACGTTGCGTTTCGCAATCGCGGCAATCGCACTTTCGAGGAAAGAGGGGCAGCGTGGGGCTTTGATTCCACCAATGTGTCTCATGGCATTGCTCTTGCGGATTTGGATAACGACGGCGATCTCGATGTCATCGTAAGCTGCCTCTGGAAACCGCCGCTGATTTATCGGAACGAAAGCTCAGCCCCGCGTCTGGCTGTGCGGCTGCGCGGTAAAGCGCCGAATACTCAGGGCATCGGCGCAAAAATCAAAGTTTATGGAGGGGCCGTCCCCGTCCAATCGCAGGAAATGATCTCCGGTGGACGTTACCTTTCCGGCGATGATCCCATGCGCGTCTTTGCCGCCGGTTCGCTCCAGAATAAACTCAGTATCGAGGTCACCTGGCGCAATGGCGCGCGCAGCATTGTGCGCGATGCGCTGCCGAATCATATCTACGAAATCGAGGAAAGCGGCAGTGGAAATGTCCCGCCGCTCCAGCCCGTGCCTGTGACCGCCGGACCGCCATTGTTCGAGGATGCGAGCAATTTGATTTCCAGGCCCCACGAAGAAGATGCTTTCGAAGAGCTCGAACGCCAGCCGCTCCTTCCCAAACTGCTTGGCCAGCTCGGCCCCGGCGCAGCCTGGCTCGATCTCTCTGGCGATGGCCATGACGATCTGGTCATCGGCTCGAGCAAAGGCCAAATACCCGTCATCTTAAAAGCTGGCGGCAAAGGGAAATTCAGTCTTCTCGAACCGACTGCTCCATTCAAAACGCTCCCTGACGACATGACTGGCATGGCAGCCTGGGTATCAAGTCCCGGCAAACGAATGCTTCTGCTGGGCGTGGCCAGCTATGAATCCGGTGATTCCGCGGGCGCTTTGCTGCAATTTGATCCGGCAGCCAAAACCCTGACAAGCGTTTTGCCTGGTTCCTCCTTCGCCGGCGCAAGTTGTGGCCCAATTGCCGTTGCCGATATTGATGGAGACGGCGCGCTGGATGTATTTGTCGGCGGGCGCGTTATTCCCGGCCATTATCCCGAGCCAGCCCCATCCCGCCTATTTCTCAATCGCGGTGGCCAACTCAAAACGGACGAAAAAAACAGTCCGCTCTTCAAAACGGCCGGGCTCGTCAGCGGCGCAGTGTTTAGTGATCTTAATGGCGACGGTTTTCCGGATTTGATCCTGGCCTGTGAATGGGGACCGGTGCGCATTTACCTGAATGATAAAGGCACATTTCGAGAAGCAACTGCCGAACTCGGTTTGGCGAATTATCTCGGCTGGTGGAATGGCGTGACCACAGCCGATCTCGATGGCGATGGCAAGCTGGACATCATTGCTTCCAACTGGGGTCTCAATTCATCTTACGGCCGCCCCACCCCGGAAAAGCCGCTCTCGATTTACGCCACTGACATTGATAATAACGGCACTCTCGATTTGTTGGAGATGTACACGGAGGCCGATACCGGCCGCATCATTCCCCGGCGCAATCTCCTCACAATGGCCGCCGCCATTCCCAATCTGCGTGAGCGCTTTCCCACGCATGCTTCATGGGCAAAAGCTGACGTTGATGTTGTGCTCGGCGACGCGAAGTCAAAAACATTTCAACTCCGCGCCACAACCCTGGCCTCTACCGTCTTCTTCAATAGAGGCGATCATTTTGAAGCGCAACCGCTGCCGGACGAGGCTCAATTCGCGCCCGCGTTCGGCATCAGCGTCGCCGATTTCAATGGGGACGGTTTCGAGGACATTTTTCTGGCCCAGAATTGTTTTGCGGTGCCGGCAATCGAGCCGCGGCTGGATTCCGGTCGCGGGTTGCTGCTCGCCGGCGCAGCCGGCGGGAAGTTCACCCCTGTCTCAGCCCAGGGAAGCGGAATTGAAATTTATGGCGAGCAACGCGGCTGCGCGGTGGGCGATTTCGATGAAGATGGCCGGCCGGATTTGCTCGTCACTAGCAAAAACAGCCAGACTCGTTTGCTGCGCAACGCACGTGGCCAGCCCGGGTTGCGCGTCAAACTGAAAGGTCCGCCCGGCAATCCGGATGGCATCGGCGCGGTGCTCCGCCTGCAATTCTCGAACCGGCTTGGCCCCGCGCGCGAAATTCATGCGGGGAGCGGCTATTGGTCGCAGGACAGCCTTATGTCCGTGCTCGCTCTGCCCGGCCAGGCCAAATTGCTTGAAATTCGCTGGCCGGGAGGACGCACGACGAGCCATCCCGTTCCCGTGGGCGCTCATGAAATGGTCGCGGAATTCAAATAGTTTGTTTTACGACCCCATGTCCTGAGCTAATAATGCAACGCCGCACTTTCCGCAAACTTCGTGCTGCGACCCA
>DASWRJ010000081.1:0-5238 GCA_036403255.1 Verrucomicrobiia bacterium | reverse complement strand
AAAGTAGGGCCGGTCGTCATCAGTCGCATTATGTATCACCCCCCCGAGTTGCCCGATGGCTCGGATGATTCGGCCAACGAATTTATTGAGCTGCAAAATATCACGGCCAGTTCAGTCCAGCTATTCGATGCGAGTGCGCCGACAAATACCTGGCACATCAGTGGCGGCGCTGATTTCAATTTGCCCTCGGGCGTGACGCTTGCAGCGGGAGCATATGCCTTGGTGGCAAATTTCGATCCCGCCAACGCCGCTCAACTAGCCGCTTTCCGCAGCAAGTACAGCGTGCCCGGCCAGGTGCCGGTTTTTGGCCCGCTCTCCGGCGGATTAAATAATGCGGCCGATACCATCAAGCTTTCGAAGCCTGGCACAAATTCGTCCGGCACTGTTCCTTACATTTTGGTGGATCAGGTCGATTATGCAGATTCGGCTCCGTGGCCAGTCCAAGCGGATGGCGCGGGCGCTCTGCTGCAACGGCGGCAAGTTTCGCAATATGGAAATGATCCGATCAATTGGGCGGCGGCAACTGCTACTGCTGGTCACGCTCCGAGCGGCGGTATTGCTCCAGTCATTACCTCCGGTCCATCCAACCAAACCGGCTACGTCAGTTTGACGGCTAGTTTTATTGTGAACGCCACAGGCACAGGTCCCCTAACTTACCAATGGCAATTCAATGGATCGAGCATCAGTGGTGCGACCAATTCTGTCCTGGTGCTGACAAATGTGCAGATCGAACAGGCGGGAAGTTACAGTGTGAGCGTGTTCAACGGAGCGGGCGCGACTACCAGTTCGAACGCGCAACTCACCATCGGCTACCCAGTTTACTTTTTGCAACAACCACAAAGTGTCGGTGTGAAAGTTGGGAACAACGCGACGTTTACGGTGGCCGCGGTGGGTTCAGGTCCCTTGACTTATCAATGGCAACTGAATGGCGCGAATATTCCGGGAGCCACCTCCAATGTGCTGGTCGTGAGCAACGTCACTTCCGCGCAGATTGGCAGTTACGTTGTGCAAGTCAGCGATAGCACTGGCACATTCCCGAGCGCTACCGCCACGCTTAGCTTGTTGGTCGATCCAATTATCGTAGTGCAACCTATTGGGGTCCATGTTGCGCCAGGTGAGAACGTCACACTCAGCGTCATGGTCACAAATACGGCCACGCTGCCAATCGGTTATCGCTGGCGGCTAGGATCGGCGACCATCTTCTCCAATAATCTCAATAGCTACATCAGCTTTTTCGTGATCACCAATGCCCAGGGAACCAGTAATTACAATGTGGCGGTTTACAATGCCAGCCGCCCGACAGGACTGCCGAGCTCAAGCGCAACTATCACCACTGTGTCTGATAATGATGGAGATAAAATCCCTGATGAATGGGAGCAGGGCTATGGCTTGGACTCGGGTGATCCGTTTGATGCATTTCTTGATGCGGATGGAGATGGCATGAGCAATTACCAGGAATATATCGCGGGCACAAATCCTCAAGACGCCCAGAGCTATCTCAAGCTGACCAGCATCATCAACAATGGTTCAACGACGCTGCAATTCAATGCCGCTTCCAACCGCACCTATACCATTCTCACGAGTGGTCGCCTTAATGCCGCGCCATGGACCCGGCTGGCTGACATCGTGGCGCGCACGAATAATCGTGTGGAAACGGTGCTCGATCCGGCCCCAGGCACGAATCGGTTTTACCGAGTGGTCACGCCCAGGCAACCGTAAGCAAAGTTTACCGGCGCCTTAACTTTGACCCTATGCTTCCCAGCCCTTTCGATATTTCCGTTTGACCCACTGGTTCACTTCAGCGTGGCTGGTGCATTTCAGTCTTGCTACATCCCACTCGAGTTTTTTTCCAGTCCCAGCGCGGCTCGCCAGAATGCCCGTGAGCACGAACTCAGTGAACGGGCCGGAGACGCTGAAGTTTGAGGACGCGGGCTCCTCGCCTTTGCACGCGGCCAGGAAATCGCCCATTACCCCTGCTTTCGAGCGTGGAATTGTTTTTGGCGGGGCAGGAAACTCTTCATGTTTTGCTTTGGGCAGAATCCGCGGGTTCTCTCCGTAAGTCCCGGTGAACATGCAACCCTTGTCGCCCACGTAAATCGTTCCACCTCCAAATTTGTCCTGGAACTTTGTTTCCAATTCCTTGATCGAATCCGGCCATTGCGTGTCATGCGAGAACACCTTCACTGGCGGCATATCACCTCGCGCCGGAAATTCCCATTTGATGATGTTATTTTGCGCGAATTTTTCCACGGTCCCGCCAACTTGCTGCGTGCATTCGATGGAGAATTTTTTTGCGTCGCCCAGCTTAAGTGCCCAAAAGGCTCCGTCGAGCAGATGGCAGCCCATGTCGCCCAGTGTTCCGGTGCCAAAATCCGTCCAATTCCGCCAATCCGATGGATGCAACCCGTCGTGATAATCGCGGAAGGGCGCGGGGCCGATCCATTCATCCCAGTGCAAGCCGGCCGGAACGGGTTTAGTCGGCGGTCGGCCTCCCGTCCCGCCAAAGCTGCGCTGCATCAGGCTATGTGTTTCCAGCACGTTTCCGATTGCGCCCGCCCAAATGTATTCGCAAAGGCGCCTATAACCCTCGCCGCTGTGGCCCTGGTTGCCCATTTGCGTCTGCACCTTATGTTTGCGCGCCGCTTGGGCGAGGCTGCGCACCTCAAAGAGATCGTGCGCGAGCGGCTTTTGGCAGAAGACATGTTTGCCTAGTTGAATGGCTCGCATGGCCGCCGGTGCATGATGATGGTCCGGTGTCGCAATCAGGACCGCGTCGATGTCTTTGTGGCATTTATCAAACATTCTTCGGTAATCATAAAACGTTTGCGGGTCCGGCACTTTGGCCTGCACCTTTTTGATCGCCTCAGCCAGCTTCTTATCATCCACGTCGACGAGTGCGACCAGACGCTCTTTCGCCGCGACCTCCGGGTTCCCGCCTCCCATTCCACCGCAAGCGATCACCGCAATTCCGAGTTTGGAATTGGGCGACGCGGCCGAAAGAATTGCTGGCGCTGCCGTCCAATACGCGCCAGCGGCGGCACTGGCAAAAAGGCTCGAACGCTTGATGAATGCACGGCGTGAAGTGCGTGGTGAATGGGCTTTCATGATGGGTCGGACGAATTGCAGTCACGCCTTAATCAAAAAAAATGCTGACCGAAGCCTTGCAGGTCTACTCCTGTCGAGGCAATTGGCACCATGCGTTACTCATTCCTTAGAGTTGGCGCAAGCTTGCTCACCAGCTAATCTCGCGCCCATGAATCAGTCAGAGCGCTGCTTTTGGGCGCGCACCGAGCCAAATATCAGCTATCACGACCACGAATGGGGTGTGCCGCAGCATGATGACCGTGTGCTCTTCGAGTTTCTCATCCTGGAAGGAGCGCAAGCCGGATTAAGCTGGGAAACCATTCTGAAAAAGCGCGCTGCTTACCGCGAAGCTTTCGACAATTTTATTCCGGAAAAAGTCGCAGCTTACAATGCCAGGAAAATTAAAGAGCTGCTTGCCAATGCGGGTATTGTGCGAAACCGCTTGAAAATCCAATCCGCAATTGCCAATGCCCAGGCTTTTCTACGCGTGCAGGATGAAATTGGCAGCTTCGATAAATACATCTGGCAATTTGTCGGTGGCGCTCCCCGCACCAATCACTTGAAATCGCGCGAGGAAATTCCGGGGCACACGGCTGAATCGGATGCCATGAGCAAAGAACTGCGCAAGCGGGGATTCAATTTCGTCGGCAGCACCATTTGCTATGCTTTCATGCAAGCCACCGGCATGGTCAATGATCACCTGATAAGCTGCCCGCGCCATCGGCAAATCATGAAACTAAGTCCCTAACTGACGATGCCAGAGCCCGCGCCGCCATTGCTCGAAGTCAGAAATGTTTCCAAGCGCTTTCTTGGCGTTCGCGCCCTGCATGACGTTGGCCTGCGGCTCCTCCGCGGCGAAGTCCTCGCCGTCGTGGGCGAGAATGGCGCTGGCAAAAGCACTCTCATGAAAATTCTCGCCGGTGTGCAGCATCCAGACTCCGGCGTAATGTTGTTGGACGGTTCGCCGGTCGAATTTCGTTCCGTCCGTGAAGCCATGCGCCACGGCATCGCCCTGATTCACCAGGAATTGAACCTCAGCGAGAACCTGGATATTGGCGCAAACGTCTTTCTCGGTCGCGAACCGCGCCGCTACGGTCTTCTCGATCATCGCAGAATCCATACTGAGGCTCAGCCCTATTTGGATCGGCTCGGCTTGCGCGTGTCTTCGCGCCAGTTGGTGGGCGATCTTTCCATCGGCCGCCAGCAAATGGTCGAGATCGCCAAAGCCCTTTCCCTGCACGCGCGCGTGCTCATCATGGATGAGCCAACCTCCAGCCTGACGCAGCATGAAACGGCCAACCTGTTTCGGGTCATCAAGGAACTCCGCGCGCAGGGCGTGAGCATCATTTACATTTCTCATCGCCTCGCTGAGATCGCCGAGGTCGCCGATCGTGTCGTCGTTCTGCGCGACGGCCAAAATGCCGGTGAACTCAAGCGTGCCGAACTGGATATCGATCGCGTTGTCCGCATGATGGTGGGGCGTGATTTGTCGCAGTTCTATCAACGGCGGCCCCGCACCATCGGCCAGCCGCTGCTCGTCGTGGAAAATTTGCGAACGCCCGTTCACCCGACCTATGCTTTGAATTTCGAGGTCAGGGCAGGGGAGATCGTGGGCCTGGCTGGCCTCGTTGGGTCTGGCCGCACCGAACTGTTGCGAACTTTGTTTGGCATTGATTCCGCAAAGGCAGGTCGGATCACCATTGATGGCCAGGAAAGAAAGCTGCACTCGCCCATCGAAGCTATCGCCGCTGGCATTGCCCTGGTGCCTGAAGATCGCAAACAGCAGGGGCTCATTTTGGAAATGGCCGTGCGGCACAATCTCAGCCTCGCCAGTTTGCGCCGCGAGCAAATTGCTTTCGGGTTCCTTAATCGTGCGGAAGAAAAAAAGCTGGCCCAGGAAATGATTTCCAAACTGAGCATCAAAACACCTTCGGCGGATCAACTCGTCCAATTCCTCTCCGGCGGAAACCAGCAGAAAGTCGTAATTGGAAAATGGCTCGCTTTGAAACCCCGCGTCCTTCTGTTGGATGAACCCACGCGCGGCGTTGACGTCGGCGCAAAGCAGGAAATCTACCGCCTGATGGAAGAATTGGCCGAAGCTGGCGTCGCCATTTTATTTGTCTCGAGTGAAATGACCGAAATCATTGGCATGTC
>DASWRJ010000080.1:0-8834 GCA_036403255.1 Verrucomicrobiia bacterium | reverse complement strand
CGGTTATGATCGAGTGAGCGTCATCCCGTTTCCAGATAATCCAGAGGAAATGGCGGTGCGGGGCGCGTTGAGGGCCGTGCGCGGAAAAAAGTCTTCGCTCATGTTTTTCCAGAATCTGAACGCGCTCACAGCCAATGGCGGTGCAAATCTGAACGACGCGCTCCGACGCGGCGCCATGGAGGCGCGCCAGGCGGGTGTGGCAGTTGTGCTGAGTGATTTTCTGGACCCAGCGGGTTATGAGCCGGGCTTGACGGCGTTGGTGGGCCGCGGGTTCCAGGTGAACGCAGTGCAGATACTTTCCCCCGAAGAATTGGCACCGGCCACTTACGGCGATTTGCGGTTGGTGGATGCCGAGTCCGGCGCGATGCAGGAAGTGACATTTGGAAAATTTCGGCTCAAGGCGTACCAGCAAACCGTGGCAAATTTTTGCCAGCGGCTCCGCGAATTTTGCACCTCCCGTGGCGCAACTTTTTTCAGTGTTTCCTCCGACACGCGACTCGAGGATTTACTGCTCAAACAATTAAGGGCTGCGGAGATTTGGGCCTAGGAATTTCGGATTAGGGATTGGGGAATGAAATATGACTCGGGACAATTTAAAACTAGGAACCAAATAATGAAGGGAGACACTGAAAGCTTGGTTCTTACCGCGACCGGCATGAAGTTGGTCCGAAAGAGTTGCACATACCAAATCCGAAATCCCCAATTGCAAATTCCTTGAAATTTCTCGCTCCAGTCGCATTTTGGTTCGCGCTCTCGATTCCGGTGGTAGTCGTGTTTTATTTGCTCAAGCGCAAGCGCGTGCTGCGTCTTGTTTCGAGCACATTGCTTTGGCAAAAGTTTTTGGCTGAGACCCAGGCGAATGCACCCTTTCAAAAGCTGCGGCATAATTGGCTGCTGCTGCTCCAAATTCTTCTTCTCCTGCTGGCGGTGTTTGCTCTGGCGCGGCCTTTCATGGCCGGGCAAAGCGAACCGACACCCTTAAAGGTTATCGTGCTGGATGCATCGGCCTCGATGCAAGCGACGGATGAAAAGCCATCCCGTTTCGAAAAGGCGCGTTCGGAGGCGTTGAGCCTCGTGAACGGCATGCGCCAGGGTGAGCAGATGATGCTGATTTTGGCTGGCGCGCGCACAGAAGTCCGGCAATCGCGTACGAGCAATAAAGCGACGCTGCGCCGCGCGCTGGAAGCCTGCGCGCCCGCCGACGCGCCCACCCGCCTTGCGGAAGCGCTTAAAACCGCCAGCGCCTTCACTTACGAGAAAAAAGGCGAGGAGGAAAAAGCCTTTGGTGAAATCCACCTCTTCAGCGACGGGGCATCGCCGCCGCTAGGCGAATTGGAGAACAAAAATCTGCCCCTGATCTATCACAAGATTGGACTGCGCGGGGACAATGTGGGAATTGTGTCACTGGATATTCGTCCTAATCCTGATGACCCTGCGCAGCGCGCCATTTTTGCGGCAGTGTATAATTCTTCGACAAATTCGCGGCAGGTGGATGCCGAATTACGTTTTGAGAATCAATTGATTGAAGTGCGCCCGCTCAATCTTGCGCCGACCAATACGCAGCCCCTGGTGTTTCTGGCGCCGCAAAAGCAAGACGGCGTGTTCAGCTTGCGCTTGAACGTACAGGACGATCTCGCCGCGGACAATCAGGCTTCGATCGTCAGCCGCATGCCCCAACCAGTCAAAGTATTGCTGGTCACGCGCGGCAATCGTTTCCTGGAAAAGGCGCTGCGCGGCCCATCCAATGTGCAATTGAACACCGCCGCGATCCTGACGGATTCCGCGCGGGCGTACGACATCGTGGTGCTGGATGATGTGTTGCCAATCGTCTGGCCCGAAGTGAATACGCTGGCTATTCATGTGATTGGCACAAATTTATTTAACAATTGGTCAGCGGTCGCCGCTCCGCCCATCGTCGATTGGAAAACATCGCATCCCTTGCTGCGTTTCGTGAGTTTCGATGACGTGCAGATTAAGGAGGCCATCGGGGTGAAAACGCCGACCTGGGGCAATACGCTGGTCGAATCACCGACCACGCCACTGGTGGTTGCGGGCGAAATCGACAGGCAGCGCATCATTTGGATCGGATTTGATCCATTGCAAAGCACCTGGCCCTTGCGTGTGTCGTTCCCGATTTTCATGGCCAACGCCATGGATTGGCTGAATCCAGCGAATATTAATAACAGCCAGCTCCTTGTGCGCGCGGGTGATGCATTTCGCATTGGGTTGCCGCAAAATCCGGGCTCGGCACAGGTGACCAAACCGGATGGTGTCACTGTGCCACTGACCTTGGAGCCGAACGCGCGCGAATTGGTCTTCAGCGACACTTTTAAGCAAGGGGTTTACCGCCTTCGCGCTGGCACGAATGATATTTCGTTCTGCGTGAACCTGATGGATTCGATTGAGAGCAACATTACGCCGCATGATGAATTGCCTCTGGGCAAATACAGCAAAATCACCGCTGTGCCCTTGAAAAAAGCAAACGTGGAATTTTGGCGCTGGCTGGCGGGCGCCGGACTGCTGGTGTTGATGTTTGAATGGTGGTTTTATCACAAACGAACTGCCTGATTTTTCAAATGGAATTCAAATTGCACAGCGCGCGCAGCAATTCCAGAACATCCCATCGCTATTGCGCAACTCTAATTGCAGGAGCTTTGGCCGCGAGATTGCTTTCTGTTCTGGTGCAGTTATCCATTCTCCTTATCTTCGTTAGTGGTTGTGCGCATGAAGGCGAAAAAGTGGTCATCTATACTTCGCAGGACCAGGTTTTTGCTCAACCGATCCTGGCCAAATTCACAGAACATACGGGCATTCGCGTCGCCACTGTTTATGATAGTGAGGCTGTAAAAACAGTCGGTCTGGCCAATCGGCTTTTGCAGGAACGCGACCACCCGCAATGCGATGTCTTTTGGAGTAATGAGGAATTACGCACACGGCAACTTGCCGCCCGGGACGTCCTTCGCGAAACGAATGGCTGGGCCAGCTTCGGGTTTCGCAGCCGCCGTATTGTGATTAACACCAATCTGGTGCCTCTGAATTTTGCTCCAAAAACAATCGCGGGGCTGACCAACGGCGTTTGGCGCGGAAAAGTCTGCCTCGCTTATCCGCTGTTTGGAACAACGGCCACACATTTTCTGGCTCTTCGTGAGCTTTGGGGCGCTCCCGCGTGGGAGAACTGGTGCCGCGCGCTCGCGGCGAATCAACCGCTCCTGGTGGATGGAAATTCGGTTGTTGTGAAACAGGTCGCTCGCGGCGAAGCGGCATTGGGGTTGACCGATTCTGACGATATAGCCAGCGGATTGGAGGAAGGCTTTCCGATTGTAGCGCTCCCCATGTCAGATGACATGCTGCTGATTCCGAATACCGTTGCGGTCATTCGACACGCTCCACATCCCGCCGCAGCCGAACGGCTCTTCGAATATTTACAAACCAAACCCGTGCTGGATGCATTGCTTAAGGCGCATGCTTTGGAAGGCGCAGTGCCTTCTAAAAAATCCGGGTTATATCCGGATTGGGGAAATCTGCTGGCGAATTTGGAGCCAGCTACCACGAAGCTGCGGGAGATTTTCCTGAGATGAGCGTGAACTGGCTATTGCTCAAGAATAGTTTGCTGGTCGCGACAGGAACCACGCTGCTCGCGGCCGCGCTCGGCCTGTTCTGCGCGCTCTGGGCGACGGGCATGTCGAAGCGCCGACAGCACGTGTTCCTGGCGCTGGCAGGCGCGGCATTCTGTTTGCCACCGTTCCTGGTGACAAATTGCTGGCTGCATTTCCTTGGCAATACGGGCGTCTGGCGTAGTTGGCTTCCGTTTAATATCTATTCACTTGCAGGTGCGACTTGGATTTTGGGATTATTGAATTGGCCTATTTCGTTTTTTGCATTTTGGTCCGCCTGGCGCCGGCTGCAAACGGGGCAGATCGAGTGCGAGCCATGGCTGCGCGGCTGGTCGCTCTTTCGATATCTTTTATGGCCAATCTCGCGGAATCCAGTTCGCCTCGCGCTATTGCTTACGTTTGTGCTGGCGCTGAACAATTTTGCGGTGCCGGCAATATTGCAAGTGAAGGTGTATCCTGCTGAGCTGTGGGTTTCTTTTTCCACCAACTTGGATTATGGCAAAGCTGCGCTGATCGGCATTCCGCTCATGATTGCGCCGCTGCTCTTGCTCGTTGGAACACGTCGAGTGCAAATCCCATGGCCTGCCACTGCTGCAACTGCTGAGCCCGCGCTTTTGCGCAAGCAAATCGGTTTCGGCTGGTTTTCGGCAGCGCTGATGGCAGGGGTGTTCACGATCGGCGTCTCGCTGTTGTTGCCGCTTCTACAAATTGCACTTTCTGCCAAAACATGGTCCGAGTTGCCGCAGGTTTTTCGAGCCGAGCCGGTCCTGGTGTGGAATTCATTTTGGATCGCCGCGACGGCAGCGGTGCTCTGCTTGTTCGTCGCGCTTTTTAGCAGAGGCTCGCGCTGGGGCGTGGTGGCCTGGCTGCCGCTGCTCATACCCGGAGTTTTGTTGGGCATGGCTTTGGGCGCTGCTTTGAATCGCCCTGTCTTGGACCTGGTTTACCAAAGCCAAGCGGTCATCGTTTTTGCCTGGACGGTGCGTTACTTCGGCCTGGCATGGAATGGCTTGGGACGCGTGCTGCGGGAGCAGGATCGGCAGCTTGCCGATGCCGCGCGGCTTGATGGATTGCGCGGGTGGAATTTGTTTCGGCACGTGCTCTGGCCCCAAATAGCTCCAATAGCAGGCGCGCTTGGATATCTGACATTTCTACTTTGCCTATGGGATGTCGAGACCCTGATTTTGATCTATCCGCCCGGTGGAGAAACTCTTGCTTTGCGCATCTTCAACCTGCTTCATTACGGACATGCCGCGCAGGTGAATGCCCTTTGTCTATTGCTTTTAATGATTGCTGTTGCCCCTTTGCCGCTCTGGTGGATGGCCAAGCGGCTGCGGGGATATCTCGCTCCAGCCACCGCGTTGCTCTGCGCTGTCCTGGCTGGTTGCGGTCAACCTGCGGAACGTTTACACAGCAAATTCTTTGAATCCGTTCAAGTCATTGGTGGGCGCGGGACCGACTCAGGCCATTTTAATAAACCACGCTCAGTCGCGGTGGATCGGCAGGACAACTTATACGTGGTGGATATGACCGGGCGCGTGCAGAAATTCACTCCTGAAGGCAAATTTGTGCTCTCGTGGCAAATGCCGCAAACCGAGCTCGGCAAGCCGAAGGGAATGTGCTGCGATCACGATGGCAATATTATTGTGCTCGAACCGCATTATCAGCGAGTCAACCATTTCTCGACCGAAGGCAAACTCGTCACCCAGTGGGGTTCGCGCGGAACCAACTTTGGAGAGCTGATCTTGCCACGCTCTGTGGCCGTCAATTCCCGAGGTGATGTGCTCGTTTCGGAATATACTTCAGTCGATCGGGTCCAAATCTTTTCATTAAAAACCCGAAAGCCCACGCTGATTTTCGGCCAGCCAGGGAATGGTCCCGCCGAATTTAATCGCGCGGAAGGTCTGGGCCTGGATGAGCAGGACCGGATTTACGTGGCGGATTCGTGCAATCATCGTGTGCAAGTTTTCGCGCCGGATGGGAAATTCATTCGGCTGTATGGCCAGGCCGGCGGGGCAGTCGGAGAATTGAGCTATCCGTATGACGTTCGCGTGGACCACGCAGGCAACCAGTACGTATGTGAGTTTGGCAACAGCCGCATTCAGATTTTCGATGCGCAGGATAAATCGATTGAAATCATCGGCGGCGCTGGTGCTGCTCCCGGCAAGTTCAATAATCCCTGGAGCATTGCCCTGGATTCTCAAGGCAACCTCTACGTGGCAGACGCTGGAAATCATCGCGTCCAAAAGCTGATTCGTAAGAAAGTGATCGCGCTGAACGCGACTCCTGCCTTGGCCAAAAACTTTGCCCGCGAATGAATTTTCAAGCCACACATCCGCAATTTCTCTGGCTGCTGCTGCCGGCGCTCGCATGGGTGGTTTGGCTGGCGTGGAAATCCGATGTACAAATTGGCGCATGGCGCCGCTGGGTCGCCTTTGTACTCAGGATGATAGTTTTGCTCGCGCTCATCCTCGCGCTCGCGGGTTTGCAGTGGATGCGCCCGATGGAAGGAATGAACGTATTTTTCCTGCTCGATCGCTCGGATAGCGTTCCTTCACCTCAACAGGAGGCCGCGCGCAAGTTCATCAACAAAACAGCGGAAGAAGATCGAAAAGCGGGACATAAAAATGATAAGACCGGCATTCTCGTTTTTGGGTCCGAGGCTGCACTTGAAACCACGGCCGCGGACCCAAACCTCGATCTGAACAACACCAAAGTCCTCGCGGTGGTTGGAACTGAGCGGACTGACATTGGCGCGGCTATTCGCCTTGGCTCAGCGGCTTTTCCCGAAACAGGGCAGAAGCGCCTCGTGCTGGTTTCTGACGGAAACGAAAATCTTGGCGATGCCATGGCAGCGCTCAACACCGCCATAGGGCAGGGGGTCACCCTGGATGTGTTGCCGCTGGGCATCGAGCGCGGCAACGATGTGTCCGTGCAAAAGCTCGGCGTGCCGAACAAAGTGAAAAAGGGACAAACATTTGAGGGGCGCATCTACATCCAATCCGATCGGCCAGAGAAGGCCACCGTTCGCCTTTACCGCAATGATGAACCGATGGGCGAACAAAAAATGGATCTGACCGCCGGCAAGAATCTTTTCACCTTTCCGCAAACCCTCGCTGACCCTGGCTTTTACAGTTACACAGTCGTCGTGGATGCGCCCGGGGACAAGATTCCGCAAAATAACCGTGCGACCAGCTTCACGACGGTTCGTGGTGATCCGCGTATTTTGATTGTTTCCTCTGAACCCGAGCAGGACCAAAACCTGGCCGCAGCGTTGAAGTCCAGCGGCCTCGACATAAAAGCCGTGGGTCTGAGCGGGTTCCCCGGTTCGCTGGCAGAGATGCAGAGCTACGATGCCATTTTCATCAGCAATCTGGCGGCAGGCGACATTGGCACCGATGGAATGAAGCTGCTTGAAAGTGCCGTGCGCGATTTCGGCGTCGGTCTTGTTTGCGTGGGAGGGGATCAAACCTATGCGGCTGGCGGTTACCGTGGCACGCCGCTCGAAACCACGCTGCCGGTCAACATGGAACTGGACAGCAAAAAAGTGCTGCCGAGCGGCGCAGTGGCGCTGGTGATGCACGGCATGGAATTCATGAACGGAAACCAGGTCGCGCGCGATTGCGGCATCGGCGTGCTGGATGCCCTCGGGCCGCGCGACCAAATGGGAGTGGTGCTGTGGGACGGCAATAATCATTGGCTCTTCCCCATGACCGAAGTGGGACCCAACCGCGCCGATCTAGGACGCAAAATAAACGGCATGAACCAGGGCGACTTGCCGGATTTTCAAGGCGTCATGACGCTGGCGCAAGCGGGCCTTAAAGCGAGCCCGGCCAATCTGAAGCACATGATTGTATTTAGCGATGGCGATCCGGTCCCTCCTTCCGCCGCGCTTTTGCAGAGCATAACGGACGACCGAATCACCGTCTCGACCGTTTTGATTGCCGGTCATTCCGGGCCGGACACAATGATTTGGATCGCGGACCATGGCCGCGGGCGGTTTTACAACGTGCAAAATGCATCGCAATTGCCACAGATTTTTATCAAGGAAGCAGCAGTGATTTTGAAATCGGCGATTTTCGAGGAGCCATTCAAACCCAAAATCTCTTCCGGCAGCGAGCTGATCAAAGGCATTGGTGATTTCCCAACATTGCGCGGCTATGTATGCACCACGCCCAAGTCTCGCGCTGAAATTCCCCTCGTCTCGGACAAGGGCGATCCGGTGCTCGCGCACTGGCAATATGGCTTGGGCCGCGCCGTGGCATTTACCTCAGATGCCAAGCCGCGCTGGGCGAAGGACTGGCTCGGCTGGGGCCAATACAAGCAATTCTGGTCGCAGATTGCCCGCTGGAGCTTGCGCCGGCTCGAGAATTCGGATTTCACGACCGAAGTCTCGATTGAAAAAGGCGAGGGCCACATCAATGTCGAGGCGGTTGATGATAAAGGCGACTACCGCAATTTTCTTTCACTGCAAACGGTGGTGGTCAGCCCGCGCGGTGAGCGCCAAACCATTCGCCTCGAACAAACCGGCCCAGGCCATTACGAGGTCAATTTTCCGACGAAAGAGGTCGGTTCTTATCTTTTGAATTTGCTCGATGTTAAAGATGGCCAGGTGCGCGGATCGCAGGCCATCGGCGCGAGCATCAATTATTCGCCGGAGTTCAATGCCACCGAGCCGAATCTTAATATGCTCAAACGCCTGGCGGATGCCGCCCATGGACGCCTCCTAAATCCCCTCAGTCCCGAGAATCCGTTTCTGCACGACCGCAAGAAGACGTTTCAGCCGCGCGATCTATAGGAATGGCTCATGCGCATCGCGATCGTCCTGTTCATTTTTGATGTTGGCGTCCGCCGAATTCAGCTCGAGCGGGAGCAAGTCGTCAAAGGATTGGCCTTCGTGCGACGCCATCTGCTCTTCTGGGAACATCGACCACGGCCCATCGAGGCCGATGAATCGCTGGCCGCCTTGCTGGCCCGCCGGGATAAGGTGCGTGCAACACAAACCGTGGCTACGCCCCGCCCGGATTTATTCACGCCAGCGACACCGGTTAAGTTGCCCGACAGGGATATGTCTGATGCGGCAGAACACACTGCTCCGAAAGAGATTAAACCGACGGAAGAAGCAACCAAGCCCGAGGCACCGACTTCGACCACCAGCAGGCTGCTTGAAGCGAAACGCCGGGCCCAGCGCAAAAAGGAGTGAGCATCATCCAGCTCAAC
>DASWRJ010000079.1:0-6685 GCA_036403255.1 Verrucomicrobiia bacterium | reverse complement strand
CAGGGGATGAGGGGCGGGTAATCAGCGACTAGTTAGTTAGAGGCTGCGGGTTTACTTCGAGGGTTACCCACAGCCTTTTTTATTTTCGACGCGAGGCACCGCCAAGTGTGCGGTTACCAGTGCAGCACGTGGAGCGGGGTTGAGTGGCGGGGCGCGATGTTCCGCCAAGGCGTGTGGCGCGGACGGATTCCTGGACGGTGCCTTTGGCGATCGGCACGTTTATAAACCCAGATTCGGATTGTAATAACTTCCCCAGACAAGTTGCTTAGAATGGGGCCAAGCTTTAAGCTGCCGCTAAAGCGAATCATGATACATATAAAAAATGAGAAGGTGCGGCTCTCGTTGCAGTATCTCTGGCGCGAGTGGCTGAAACCGTTGCTGATTATTTCGGCCTTTGTATTTCCATTCAAATCGGCGATAGCGGATTGGAACTGGGTGCCGACGGGATCGATGAAGCCGACGATTTTGGAAGGCGACTTGGTGTTCGTGAATAAGCTGGCGTATGATTTGAAGGTCCCATTTACACTGTGGCGCGTGGCCAAATGGGGCGATCCAGGGCGGAATGACATTATCGTATTCTTTTCGCCAAAAGACGGCACGCGTCTGGTGAAGCGGGTCATCGCCGCGCCCGGCGATACGGTGCAGATGCGAAATAATATTCTTTACCTGAACGGACAGCGGCTGGAATACGACCTGGCGGGGAAGAATCCGTTTGACGGCGAGATTTATGAAGATTCACACCCGATCCTGGCGCATGAGAAAAGCGATGGACAATCCCATTGGGTCATGGGACTGCCGTCGATCCGGGCGAT
The DNA here is from genome assembly GCA_036403255.1 of Verrucomicrobiia bacterium. Taxonomy (GTDB): domain Bacteria; phylum Verrucomicrobiota; class Verrucomicrobiia; order Limisphaerales; family JAQGOV01; genus JAQGOV01. The sequence goes on along the minus strand of DASWRJ010000079.1, from coordinate 5,873 downwards.
TCGCACTTTCGAGCCAATCCGGATTCCCGAAGGGAAGTATTTTGTGATGGGCGATTCGCGAGACAATAGTTTCGATTCGCGGTATTTTGGGTTTGTGGATCGGAAGCAAATTGTGGGGCGGACGAGCCGCGTCATTCTGTCATTCGATAAACTCCATTCCTACGTTCCGCGGTGGAAACGGTGCTTCTCGGGTTTGACCGGTTGAGGCCCGCGTTAGTTATTGGCTGCTGCGCAAAGGGACAATAAATTTTACGCTGTGACTGATCTGGCGCAAGCGGTGGAAGCAAGCATTCTGGAGCACGGGTTATTGCAACCCGGCGAACCGGTGCTAGTGGCTGTTTCAGGCGGGATTGATTCAATGGTGCTCTTGCATGTGCTGCATGGACTGGCTCCGAGGCATAACTGGAAACTGGCGGTGGCGCATTTGAATCATCAATTGCGGGGACGGGCGAGCGATCTGGATGAAAAATTGGTGAGGGTGACTGCGGCAGCGTTGAAGTGCCCATTTGCTTTCGAGCGCGCAAACGTGAAGCGCCACGCGGAAGAACAGAAGCTCTCCATGGAAATGGCAGCGCGCGAGGTGCGGCATTCGTTTTTGGCGCGGAACGCAAGAAGCCTGGGGATTGCGAAAATTGCGCTGGCCCATCACGCGGACGACCAGGTGGAGTTATTTTTTGTGCGGCTGCTGCGTGGGGCGGGGCCAGACGGGCTGGCGGGCATGAAATGGAGCAATCCTTCGCCGGCGAGCGCGCGGGTCAGGTTGATTCGACCGTTGCTGGATTGTGGCAAAACGGAATTGCGTGCTTACGCGGAGGCGAAGAAGATTTCCTTTCGTGAAGATGCGACGAATACGGTGGTGGATATTTTCAGGAACCGGATTCGGCATGAGTTGATTCCGCTTTTGGAAGCGAAGTATCAACCGGCGCTGCCGCGGGTGATCGCTCGGTTAATAGATTTGCTGGGGGCTGAATCGGAGGTGATGGCGGAGAGCGCGCATAAATTGCGGACGCGGCGTTCGGGACTCGCCAAGGCTCCACTGGCGTTGCAACGACGGGTTTTGCAACAGCAGATCATTGAGATGGGTTACAAGCCGCAGTTTAGCCTGGTGGAATGGCTCCGAATGCGACCGGGAAAGCCAATTTGCCTGGGAACAGGGGTTCGGCTAAGCGCAGATGAAGATGGAAAGGTGCAACTGCTGAAGCAGGAAGCGAAGCCGTTTGAGACGGACGAGGAACTCGCAGTGGACTGGGAAGCTGGGGCAGGTGAGGTGGTCTTTGGCGGTAAAAAATTGGGCTGGCAGGTTGAGGCAGGTTCGAATCTGGGGCATTCACTGCCAAAACATCAAAGCGGACGCGAATATTTCGATGCGGATAAAGTTGGAGCGCCGATTATTTTGCGAAATTGGCGGGCTGGGGACCGGTTTTGGCCGATAGGGATGAAAGGCATGGTAAAGCTGCAGGATTGGTTCACGGATTTAAAGATTCCGCGCGAACAGCGACATCGGCTGGTAATCGCGACTACCGGGTCGGGCGACATATTTTGGATTCAGGGCCAGCGGATTTCGGAGAAGTTTAAATTGAGACCAGAAACCAGACGCAGGCTGGATTGGCGCTGCGAATAGTCGGAAAGATGCATTGCGTTTATCGTGAAAGATGGCAGGTTTAGTTTCGGCGAGCAAACCGGAGCATCCAACCGAAAACAGCGATTTGATAGGCTTTTTGTCCAGGAAAGGCCCCGAAAATGAAGAGAACAGATTGAATTGTGACGAATGCTCGGTAGTATAGGCTATTGCGAGCTAAAGTTGACCATGATAGTTTGCCGACAATAATACTAAGGAACAATGTCCGAAGATAATTCCAAAGACGACAAGAACGGTAAGAAAAATGGTGAATTCCGCGTGCCACCGCGCACGTGGATTTTGTGGATTGCGATATTAGCCGCGATCCCATTGCTCATCATCTTCCGCAATAACGCCAACCCAAGTGGAGAAAAGCTGGGCCAAGTGGATTTCATGAAGAAGTTCGAGAGCAACCAGATTGCTCGCGGACTGATTTTGTATGATCCCCAATACTCAGGAATGGGTGAGATTCACGGGAAGTACCTGCAAATTGATGCAGCCGGAAAACCGGTGGCGGACGACCGCGGGAATACGCGGGAAATCATATTTTTCACTGACAAAATCCGACTTTACCCGGCGCTGGAGGAAAAATTACTGGCGAGCGGGAAATTTGAGACAAAGCTACCGAACACGGTGCTGATTTCATTCGCCTACAGCTTATTTCCAATCCTGCTGATCGCATTGCTGATTTGGTTTTTCTTTATTCGGCAGATTAAGATGGCCGGCAAGGGAGCATTGAGCTTTGGCAAGAGCAAGGCGCGAATGCTGAGCAAAGAGAAGAATAAGACTACATTTAAAGATGTGGCCGGGGTGGAAGAGGCCAAGGAAGAAGTGGCTGAGCTGGTGGAATTTCTCAAAGACCCAAAGAAATTTCAGAAGCTGGGCGGGCGGATTCCCAAAGGCATTTTGATGGTGGGCGCACCCGGGACGGGCAAGACGTTGCTAGCAAAGGCCATTGCCGGGGAAGCTGACGCGGCGTTCTTCAGCATCAGCGGATCCGATTTTGTGGAGATGTTCGTGGGCGTGGGCGCGAGCCGCGTGCGCGATATGTTTGAGCAAGCGCGCAAGAGCACGCCGTGCTTGATTTTCATCGATGAAATTGACGCCGTGGGCCGCAGCCGTGGCCATGGGCTGGGTGGCGGAAATGATGAGCGCGAACAGACGCTGAACGCGTTGCTCGTGGAGATGGATGGGTTTGATACGCAAGAAGGGATTATCATTATTGCGGCGACGAACAGGCCGGATGTGCTCGATCCCGCGTTGCTGCGGCCGGGACGTTTTGACCGGCAAATCACGGTGAATCTGCCGGATGTGCGCGGACGCGAAGCGATTTTGAAGGTGCACGCCCGAAATGTGAAGCTGGATCCGACTGTGGATTTGGCCGTGATCGCGCGCGGCACACCTGGTTATTCTGGAGCCGAGTTGGCGAACCTTCTCAATGAAGCGGCGCTGCTGGCGGCGCGAAATAATAAAAAGGCCGTGGGCATGTCCGAGTTGGAAGAGGCGCGAGATAAAGTGCGCTGGGGACGAGAACGCCGCAGCATGGCCATGACTGATGAAGATAAGAAGCATACGGCGTGGCACGAGGCTGGGCATGCATTGGTAAATGTGTTGCTCACACACACGCATCCGTTGCACAAGGTGACGATTATCCCGCGCGGACAGGCGCTTGGTTCGACAATGTATTTGCCGAAGCAGGATATCCTGAGCCGGAAGCGGAAGGAGATGCTGGACATTATCGCCGTAACGATGGCGGGCCGGATCGCGGAAGAAATCGTGTCGGAAGATATTTCGACTGGCGCCAGTGGAGACATTCAGCAGGCGACGCAGCTTACGCGCGCAATGGTCACGCAGTGGGGCATGAGTGACAAGCTGGGCATGGTTCAATACGGGGAGAACAACGAGTATGTATTCCTCGGGCGCGAGATGATGCGGAGCAAAGATTACAGCGAACGCACGGCCCAGGATATTGATAACGAGGTAAAGCGCATCATTGATGAAGCATTCACGGTGGCCAAGAGTTTGATTGATGGTCATCGCGACAAATTGGAAATGATTGCCAATTGCCTGCTCGAATACGAAACGCTCGAAGGCTATCAGGTGGAAGAGATTGTGCGGACAGGCAAGTTTACACCGCCACCGCCTACACGCGATTTGGAGCCGCCGACGGGGGCACAGGCAGCTACACCATTGCCTGAGGTCATCAAGCCGGCGCCGCCCAAGATCAATCCAGGGCTGGGTTCACCCGCGCCGGCGACAGCTTAAAAGTTTTTCGCACATTTTGCAGAGGCTGAAGTTTTTCGGCCTCTGCTTTTTTTGTACAAAGCGTGATTTGCGGAAACGGGGCGCAGTTAAGAATTGCGGATGTGGCAACTTCGTTGCTTAATTTCGCCGCTCAATGAATAGAAACATTGCCTCGGTGGAATTGATTCCTGCGCTTACGCGAGCCGCATTACATTCAGATTACCGGCCCGCCGTGCTGGCGAATCGCGCTTTTCAGGAAGCGGTGCGCAAATCGGGCAAGGGTGCGCGCGTAGCGCTGGCGCTGGAACGATCGGCGGATTCAATGACGCGCTACGATTGCGAGGTGTTTGCGGAGGAGCATCCGTCGGCGAAGACGAATTTTCATTTTATCGAGCGATTGATGAAATTTTTGCTGTGGTCGCGCGGGGGCGCGACGGTGCATTTCGCGGGGCCGCGTGAATTGGGCGTTGAACTGCAACGGCATTTCCGTGAATCGGCGACTGGCAAATTCGATGCGCAGATCATGGGAGAAAAAATTTACGAGCGGCCTTTTGAAGTGAAGCTCGTCAAGGCGGAACAAATGCCAAGCGCCTGCGAAAGCACCGCGCCTTTGGGGAGGCACTGGGATGGGTGCCGAATTGGTTTTGATTTGGGAGCCAGCGACCGGAAAGTGGCCGCAGTCCAGGATGGGAAAGCAATTTTCAGCGATGAAGTACCATGGGATCCGCGAGGGCAGGCGGACCCGAAATGGCATTTTGAGCAGATCATGGATTTGTTGAAAATGGCCGCTGCCCATCTGCCGAGGGTCGATGCCATCGGCGGCAGCTCAGCGGGAGTCTATGTGAATAATCAGGTGAAAGTAGCTTCGCTTTTCCGGAGTGTGCCTGAGGAGCTATTCCGCACGAAGGTTAAAAATATTTTCGTGGATTTACAGCGCGCCTGGAATGGAATTCCGTTTGACGTGGTCAACGATGGCGAAGTAACTGCGCTTGCTGGAGCGATGTCGCTGAAGCGGAATGCGGTGCTCGGGATTGCGCTGGGGTCAAGCCAGGCGGCGGGCTTTGTGACACCGGATGGGAATATTACCTCGTGGCTGAATGAGTTGGCGTTTGCGCCATTGGATTATAATCCGCAAGCGCCCGTTGATGAATGGTCCGGGGATTATGGTTGCGGGGCGCAATATTTTTCGCAGCAATGCGTGGGCCGCTTGATTCCGGCAGCGGGCCTAAAAATGGCAGATTCGCTGTCGCTACCCGAGAAATTAGTGGAAGTGCAAAGACTGATGGCAAAGGGAGATGAACGCACAGCGCGCATTTACCAGACGATTGGGGTTTACCTGGGCTATACGACCGCACATTACGCTCAGTTCTATGACTTTCATCATGTGCTATTACTGGGGCGGGTTACGACCGGAGAAGGTGGGAACATCATCATGCGCCAGGCGCGCGAGATACTCGAAGCGGAATTTCCCGAATTGAAAATCGCGATCCACATGCCGGATGAAAAAGATAAACGGCATGGCCAGGCAGTAGCGGCTGCGAGTTTGCCGAGGCTGACGGCCAAATAACTCTGCAAATTTTATGAACCCATATCAGGATTTCGTCAGCCAGGTTACACGGGCGGTGCAACAGGCCAAGTCTGCTCCACTGGGTGGTTTCGCAATCCCAATCAAGCCCACGCACCTGGCCACCACGCCGAAAGCCTTAATTTTTTCGCCGCACCCGGACGACGAGGTAATTATCGGCGGGCTGGCGCTGCGGTTGCTGCGCGAGCTTGCGTGGAATGTTCTGAACGTGGCCGTAACGCAAGGCAGCAGCAAGGCACGGCAGGCAGAGCGCTGGAAGGAATTGCAGGCCTGCTGCGATTACGTTGGATTCGGACTTGTGGCAACCCGGCCGAATGGACTGGAAGGTATCAACCTTGTCGCGCGCGCACAGAACGCGGCCAACTGGGAGACTTCCGTGGAGCGAATTGTGGAGATTCTTTCCGAACATCAGCCTCGCGCCATTTT